>JANQEB010000281.1 GCA_028278605.1 Candidatus Gastranaerophilales bacterium | reverse complement strand
ATTTACTTAACTGTGCACTAGATCTCAGAAACTTCATGAGATTGTTACAGAGCTATTTATTATCAATTACAACTTATCAGTTCGTACTTGAGCATTACCCACCAAGGAGCATATTTTTATCTGGACAGGGTAAGGGAATTGCTTACAGGCTACAGGCCTGATAACTGCTCAAAAATGCAGCCTTCAAAAGAGAATTTCCTGATAGAAACGGCCGGAATCTGGCAGTATTCGATAAATTTCACGCTAACAACACCTGTAATAGACAAATATGACGAGGTGATATAAATGCCAGCCCATACCACGACAAAGCAAAGGTCTGGGGATTAAAAAAAAGATGTGGAATTTTCTTGGAATTACCAAAGCAAACGAGGACAAAATGAATTATTTGCACGGAGTTGAAACCATAGAAATAGATAAGGGCGCACATCCCATAAGAACAGTTAAGACTGCTGTTATAGGTTTAGTCGGAACTGCTCCGGTTGATACGGTTGATGCTGATTACAAAACAGTGAATAAACCGGTACTGATTACCAGCGACAAAGACGCTGCCCTGTACTTTGGCCAGCCGACAGCAGGATATACAATTCCTTCAGCGTTAAATGCAATTTTTGACCAGGGTGCAGGGATAATTATTGCGGTAAACGTGTTTGACCCTGATGTTCACACAACTGTCGCTGATGTTCAGCTACCGGATATTATCGGAGGAGTTGATGCCCGGGGTAAAAGAACAGGTTTGCAGGCATTAAAGGATAGCTACTCATTGTTTGGGTTTTTCCCAAAAACAATAATAGCCCCGAAATACTGCGAAGATGCTGCAGTTGTCACTGAAATGGACGCTGTAGCAGGAGAAATAAGAGCGATTGGACTCGTGGATGCGCCTGTCGGAACAAGTGTCCAGGCTGCCATATCAGGCAGGGGAAATGACACTATTAATTTTAATTTTTCCTCCGACAGGCTTGTTTTTTGTTATCCGTACCTAAAAGTTTACGACACCACCACCAACACTTCATATTTTTCTCCTTATTCTCCCAGGCTGGCCGGTGTTATAGCAGCAAAAGATATTGACAGAGGCTATCACTGGTCACCTTCCAATACTGAAATCAAGGGAGTTATCGGTGTTGAAAGAAACCTGACTTCGATGATAAATGACCCGAACAGCGAGGTAAACCTACTTAACGAAGCAGGGATCCTTACAGTCTTTAATTCCTTTAGTTCAGGCTTTAGAACCTGGGGAAACCGTAATGCAAGCTTTCCAACATCAACGTTACCAACAAATTTTATCAATATTCGCAGGACAGCTGACATTATCCACGAAAGCGTGGAATACTCAATGCTGCAATTCATTGATTACCCCATTGATAACGGACTTATTGATGCAATAACCGAGTCTGTAAACGCTTTTATCCGCACTTTAATTGGCAGGGGAGCTTTAATTGACGGCAAATGCAGCTTTAATCCCGACAAGAACCCTCCAACTAAAATAGCTAACGGGCATTTGACCTTTGATATAGAGTTTATGCCCCCTGTTCCGGCAGAAAGAATTACCTTTGAAAGCTTTATAGATATTAATTTACTCAAGAATTTAGGAGGCGAAGATGTCTAAAATTCAAATAAACCGCCTTACAAATGCCAATATCTATATGGACGGCAATAACCTGCTTGGACGCGCTGAGGAAATCCAACTCCCGCAGATTAAACATAAAATGGCAGAGCATAAAGCCCTTGGAATGATAGGCTCAGCAGAGTTCTTCTCCGGCATAGACAAGCTGGAATGCAAAATTAAGTGGAACTCGCTTTACCCGGATGTCCTGAGACAAGCTGCTAACTCCTTTAAAACCGTTCAGCTTCAGGCAAGAGCCTCACTTGAAACATACAACTCAATGGGCAAATTAGCAGAAGTTCCTGCGGTTGCATATATCTCAGGGACTTTTAAGGAGTTTCCTCTCGGCAACATAAAGGCTGGTGATAATGCAGAATATGAAACAAATTTGGCTGTTAATTACGCTAAGCTGATTGTTGCCGGTGAGGAACTCTTTGAAATCGACATCCTTGAGAATATCTACAAGGTCGGCGGTGTCGATATTTTACAGGAATACAGGAACAACATAGGAGCTTAAAACTATGAAACACATTAACTTACCATCAGGCAAAAAAGCAAAAATCGATGACGGCAAAGGATATCATCTCCTGCAGTCACAAAGAAAAGCAAAGGCAACAGATGAGATTCCATATGCATTGATTGCGGAACTCACAGAAATTGACGGGCAGAAACTGCCGTATGAAGACATTTTACAACTTTCATTACTTGATGTTTCAACACTTTTAAACGTAATTAACGAGCCAACCGATGCGAAAAAGATCTCTGCTCCTGCTCCGCCGGACAAAACGAGTTCGCAAGGCAGCACTCCTGCTCCGCCGGGAAAGTCTTCGACGCACGAACAATCCTCATCTTCTGCTCCACAACAAACACAACATTATCAGAAGTAAAGAAGATGAGCCTGTCTGAACTTGCCTTCTGGATTAATCAAACAGGAAACCTACTAAGGGACTTACACGATGACAGATGACTTAAAAGTAGGAATAACTATACAGGCCACTGACAAAGCGTCAAAGGCTATCAAAGGCATAACCGAGCAGGCTAAAAAGCTCGAAGATGTTACCAGAAAACTTAACGCTTTCGGTAAGACCTCACTTATTGCAGGCGGTGTAGTAACCGCAGGACTTGGCCTGTCTGTAAAAACTGCGTCCGACTTTGAATCAGCAATGAAACGTGTGAAAGCCCTCTCAGGTTCAAGCAATGAAGAATTCATGGCATTATCCAAAACAGCAAGAGAGTTAGGGGCATCAACTGTATTCTCCGCAACCCAGTCCGCTGAGGCTATGCAATTCCTGTCTATGGCAGGATATAAGGCAAACGAGCAGATTGATGCAATGCCGGGATTGTTAAATCTCGCTGCAGCATCGCAGGAAGAACTTGGCACAACTGCTGATATTGTTTCCAATATTATCAGCGGGTTTAATATGCAGGCAAAAGAAAGTACCAGAATTGCTGATGTGCTGACTAACCAGACAACATCTTCAAATGTAACCCTCTGGGAAATGGGTGATGCAATGAAATTCACCGCTCCAATGGCATCAGCCCTGCAGGTTTCAATAGAAGAAGCCTCTGCTGCAATCGGGATACTCGGAGATGCAGGTATTAAAGGAGGAATGGCAGGACGAAACCTCAATATTATCCTTGCAAGACTTACCGACCCACCAAGAGAAACAAGTCAGGCATTAGGCCAGCTTGGAATCAGTGTGCTCGATTCAACAGGCGAGTTCAGGGGGCTGCAGGCGATTCTCTCTGATGTAAAAATGACAACTGAATCGATGACATCAGCCCAAAGAGCAGCTATACTCTCGCAAATTGCCGGGCAAGATGCAGCCAAATCCCTGTTAAACCTTGTTTCCCAATCCAACACTAAACTTATCGAATACACGGAAAACAATAAAAAAATGGGGACAGCTGCTCGTGTAGCAAAAGAACAAAACGAAAGTTTCACAGGGGCATTAAAAGAACTGCACTCGGCAGTTGAAGAACTCCAAATTGCAACAGGAAATACACTCCTGCCCACTCTAACCGGCGGAATAAGGGTAATAAAATCCATAGTGGATTTAATCAACCTAATCCCAACGCCAATAAGAGGCATCGGAGTTGTGATTTCAGCAGTCGCAGGTATTACCCTTGTTACTGTCGGGGCATTAAGCCTGGCTTTATCAAGCCTTTTAAACACCCTGAACATTCTGGCTCCGGCGTTCACCGCAAGGTTAGTTCCTGCAATGTGGGCTGCTACACTCGCCTCAAGAGCCTGGCTGGTTTCAACATTCCAGAATATCGCAGGCTCAAGAATATGGACAATATCCTTAAAGGACTCGCTGCTCTGGCTTAATGCCAATAAACTGGCAATATTAGCCAACACAAGGGCATTAATAATCAACTCGGCACAGGGATTGTTAGCAGCAGTAAGAAATATCTGGCAATACACCGGAGCACTTGGTCTGCAAAAAGCAGCCCTGTTAATCAGCACCGCAGCCAATTTGGGTTTTGCAGGTACGTTCAGAGTGTTGACCGGAGCAATAATCGCAACCCCGTTAATCGGCTGGATTGCAGGGCTTGTAACGCTTGCCATAATTCTTGTGCAGAACTGGGACAAAGTCGTTGCGGTGTTTAAAAAATTCCTGAACCTTGCTTCCAAAGTTCCGGGGCTTGGTTTCCTGAAAAACTTTGCAGGAACTCAAACTCCTGTAGCAAAAAATGAGTTCGCTTCGCTCGCTCCTACTGCCGTAGCCAAATCAGCAGGAACACTCCCCAAATACGATATCGGCAGCAGGTTTATTACACAGACAGGACTTGCAATAGTCCATCAGGGCGAAGAGATTGCTCCTGCAGGCACGGTTAGAAATATATTTAACAGGCAGTCAGGCGGAAGCGTTGTGGTGAATTACAACCCCACAATTTCAGTAATCGGAGGCGGGGAGCAGGCAAAATCCGACTTTGCACAGATCCTGAAACAGCATAAGGACGAGATTATCCGCATTATTGCAAAAGAAAACGAAAGACGAATGAGGTTAGCTTACTAAATAAGGATAAATTATGTACGCACAGCTTGGAAACGTCAGGTTTGACTTAATAACTTACTTTAACGGCTTTGATGAGGCTAAAGCATATAACTTCGCCGAACACGCAAGGATTGAAAATAAACCCAGGCTGCAATACACAGGCGAGAGCCTTGAGGAGTTGAATATAAAGCTGAATTTTCATTCAAGTTTTTGCAACCCGGAAACAGAAATAGAAAAACTTAAAACCCTTGCTAATACACACCAGCCACAGCCGTTTATACTCGGCAACGGCAAGTATGTAGGCACATACATAATCGAAAACATCGCATCAACTCTTGAGCAGAGCGACAAGCAGGGCAATATCATATCAATCAAGAACCAGATAAAGCTAAAAGAATGGACAGGGCAAATAAAGGCAGAAAGCAAAATAAAACAGGGGCTTAAAACACGATGAGTGAATTCTACGAATACATAACCAAACAGGGCGACAGATGGGACTTAATAGCGTGGCAGTTTTATACCAACGCCACACTTTACGAGCCAATAATCAAAGCTAATCCTCACGTCTCCATAGAACCAACCCTGAAATCAGGCATAAAACTCAAAATCCCTGTAACAGGACTTACGCAAAGTAGAAAAAATTCATAAAAAAGAAACATCCTGATTCGTCTTTTTATCAAAGAAGTGTCAGGATGTAAATATGAACAATTC
>JANQEB010000041.1 GCA_028278605.1 Candidatus Gastranaerophilales bacterium | reverse complement strand
AATTAATTTTGTCCGTCATCCTGAGGCTTGCCGAAGGATCTCAGGTAATGAGATTCTTCGCCCGCCCCGCCTATGGCGGGAGCCGGCTCAGAATGACGATTCTATAAAATTTACTTAACTGTGCACTAGTGGTAAGATTACTAAATAATATGCTAAAAGCGAACACCTGTCATTGCGAGGGCTTTAGCCCGTGGCAATCTGTGGAACCCCGTGTCAAAGCTTAAAATTTATAGCTTAATGCAAGGTTGCTCAGATTCCCACGTCGCTTCGCTCCTCGGAATGACAATCCAGCGTATTTTATCATATTAATTACGAATCTGCACACTAGTCATTATTTTTATTAATTATCCAGCGGAATAACAAGCTTCTGGCCGGCTCTTATCTGGTGCGGGCTTCTTAAGTTATTTGCCACCTGGATTTTATCTATCTTTGAAGGGCTTCCGTTTCCGTAAAACCTGTAAGCTATCTTTTCAAGAGTATCACCGTTTCTTACGCGGTATTCAGCGGTTGATTCCATTGACGGTTCGTTTACTTCTGCTGTTGGCGTTACACTTACTGCCGCGATTGTTTTGGTGTTTGCTTTTTCCCAGAGGTCAAGCTCGGCAATATTGTCTTTAGAGGGGCTTCCAAAGTTAAACATGGCTGACATTATGAGCATACCCACAACACCGGCTATAAACCCGACAGAAAGATAGACCATAGGGGATCTTTCTTCTTTTGAGTTTACCCTGTATCCCTGCCAGAGAATATCAAGTTCCCTGTCCCTGTCTGACCTTACGTATACGCCAGGTGAGGAATCATACTGGTTAGATCTGTTTGGCAATATCTCATCCAAGGCTAAAACCCTTTCGCTTGACACGTTCTTTCTTCTGACTGTATTTGATCTCATTTAAACTTACCTCGAATTCCCCGATCATAATAAAAATATAATAAATAACTATTTTTACAAGATCAAGTCTTTTAAGGTAAGTGAGTATTATTTTAGTCCTGTAATAAGCCACATGTCTTTGTACATAGTATTTTTAAGCAAAGCAGAGGTTATTAAAATATTAACTCTTATCTGAAATATATTTTAACATATTTTTTTAATTTTTCTTTACAAACTTTATTATTTTTGAAAAACTGTTAAAATTTGTAAAATAAAAAGTAGTATTTTATTAAAACTAATCATCAATGCCATTGCGAGTCGCGGGTCTGTTTGTAAATGCTTATAATCTTATTGCGAAGCAATCTTAAATGCGGACATAGTAGCTAAATGGATTGCCCGGGAAGGATACCGGCATCTTTCAATAAAGGAAAAAGCCCCTTAAAAATGCTAAAAAACAAAAAGTTTAAAGAGCTTGCAAAGCAGTATATAGATAAATACAGCCTCAACCTTGAGGGGCTTAATGTCCTGGTGCCTGTTATTGAGCAGGAACCTTTATTAGCAGGCATAATTTCCGGCATGGCAGGAGCGGGCAATATTTATATGTTTGACCCTAAACTTAATATTAACCGGGACACAGCTTTTGAAGAGTTCGGGTTTAATATAAAATTCGTGGGAAGTATTTCAACAGACCTCCTGGCCGGCCTGAATATTATCTTAAAAAATTCCCAAATACCTCTAAAAGCGGATAAAATTGGCTGCTTTGCCAAAAAAAGCTCAGTTATCAGTATGTTTCCTGAAACCCCGGACTTTATTAACCCCAAAAACGTTGAACCTGAGATTCTTGCCCAGAAAGAGGTTTCAATTATCGGGCTTGGCCCCGGGGACCCAAAACTTGGTATATACCAGCGGTTTTCCCATATGATAATAAAAAAGTGCTACAGTCTTGGAATTGATGTTTACAGGTCCAGGCTACTGCTTGCCGGAAACGGGGATTTCCTGAATTGCGCGCTGAGCCTGCTAAAATCAGTTGGGGCAGTAGTTTATACTTATAATACAAATTCAACTGCTGACCAGTCCTATGTTTTAAAACATCTTAAAGGTCTTGATGCAATCATAGTTATGGATTACCCGGAAACAGACAGGCAGATAATCGGAAGCAAGGGGGTAATTTCTATAAGTGATATTGTAGATGTTTGTCCACTGGTTAAAGTTATTCATATTAGCGGAAAAACAGAAATTGCTTCCTTAAAACTTGGTAATATCAGTTATTTCCCTGAAAACGCAGGACATGACTCAATGAGTATAAAGATAAATGACCTTGGGGAAAGGGCAATAACAGAGCTGGCGGTTACAAGCCTGAAAATTGCGGAAGATTTCCTGAAATCAGGAAAAAACTCTTTGCTTTCATCAGAATCTGTAGTAACATACAAATTGCTAAACCAAACATCTTTGTTGTTGGGAGGAAGAATATAAAAAACGTGTAAGAGGTAGTAAGGGATATGTTTTTTGTTGACTTATTTGTTCTTTGCTTTACGGTTGGCTTATTATTTATAGGAATTTCTAACATCACAGCTTATTTAACAAGCTGCTAAAACCAGGCCCGTATGAAATAAATTTTACTCATTACTTGAGATCCTTTGCCCACCCCGCCTATGGCGAGAGGCAGCTCAGGATGACGTAAAATATAAAAACAAATGTAAAACTTCTTCGTCCTTCCTTAAAATAATTTCTTAAAACTCCAGGTTCATCTGGGAAAATAACACTACCTGGTTCTTACCGCGGTTTTTCGCTGCATAAAGGGCATGTTCAGCGTACCTGATGATAGTATTTGCGTTTTCCTCTGACTCTATAAGGAAAGGATAGCTTGCAATACCCCCGCTTATTGTAATAGGGTGCTTTTCTTCTTCTCCTTCAGGAATAAACTCCATTTCCTCTATGTCTTTTCTTATTCTCTCCGCAAAAACCCTTGCATTTTCCTCTGTAGTGTTGGGAAGGACAAGGATAAACTCTTCATCACCGTACCTGGTAAGAACGTCTTCTTTTCTTGCCCTGCGTTTCAGGATTTCCGTAATCTGCTTAAGAAGCACATCACCCCAGTCATATCCATAAATATCATTTACAACCTTAAAGAAGTCAATATCCATTAAGATCGTTGAAAGAGGATGCTTATAACGCTTTGCACGGGCTAATTCTTCTTCCAGCCTCTGGTGCAGGCAGCTTCTGTTATACAGACCCGTTAGTTCATCAGTGGTAGATACCAGGCTAATTTGTTCTTTCAGCTCCCTGATTTTTAACAGGTTTGCAATACGTACCATAAGCTCAACACTATCAACCGGGTTGATGATGTAATCATAAGCTTCTGCTCTTACCATAATGTTTTCAAAAATTTTATCGCTTACAATTAATAAAGGTGAAGAAAATTTGTTTCTTACAAGAAGGTCCTCATTAACACTTTCCGGATTATCCAGAATAATAAGGTCCGGGTTAACAGCTTCTGAGGCCTTTATGTCATCAGGCAATTTTACCTGGACAGAGTAATCCTCTCCCTTAAGGATCTGTGATTCGAGTTTTGATTTTTTGTCCTGATTAAAAATAATAATGTTTTTCATAATTTCACCATAAGCTTTCTATGAACATGACTGTTTAATTTATATTCTAATAAATTTTTTGCAGAATAAGAAGTTTTTTTATTTTTATAAGTCCAGAGGAGGCAGGCTGGCTTCATGGGAAATTATTATTTTTCTGACCAGAGCCCTTTTAAATTCGTGTTTTCCTGATGATGTATGTATTTCTATAACATCCCCAAAGTATCTTATATAACCTGAATGCCTTTTGTTTTTGACAATTCCTATTTCAAGAATATCCCTGGGAGAGTATACATTCACGTCTCTTACAATGGTTTTTTCCCCATGGCCTGTTTTTACGACTATGATCCCGTCTGTAATATCCTTAATATGACCTTCAACCCTCTCTCCGGATTCGAGCACAATTAAATCATCCCTTGGAATTTCAATATCCACGCCAAGGGTAAGGTTAATTATTGTTACAAAAAATAATAATTTTGATAACATAAAGTTATTTTCTCTAATTTTGAGGTTGCTCTAAAAAGCTCATTGCTTTAACTGCAATTTCTCTTTTTATGGTATCAGAAGAGTGTTTTAGAAGTTCCATAAAAATTTTTAGCACCTCATCAAAATCATACCACCTGCGCTTTCTTCTCTCTTCCATAACCAGGTTATAGAGTTCTTCAGGCAACATATCGCGATAGGGCGGTTTTAGAATTATTTCATTTGTCAAAAAAGTTGCTGTTTTTCTTTTTTTTGAGGTTTCAATATTTTCCAGAATAGCTATACATCTTGATACAATTGGATCCTGGTCATACCATCTTTGAAAATCTTGTAAATATTCAACCATACTTCCACTTCAAATTATCTTTCCCGTATGTTCATATATGTTACACTTTTTTTTGATGCAGGTAAAGTTAGAGCTTAAATTAAAAATATTGGCAGTGGTATAAAAATACGTGATTTGTCATTGCGAGCCCGGTACCCGCCATGGGCGGGGCGGGCGAAGCAATCCATCACCAAGTAGACTCAAGTGG
>JANQEB010000036.1 GCA_028278605.1 Candidatus Gastranaerophilales bacterium | reverse complement strand
AAATTTTATAGAATCATCATTCTGAGTGAAACGAAGAATCTCATTACCTGAGATCCTTCGGCAAGCCTCAGGATGACGGACAAAATTAATTTAACAGAGTACTAGTGAGTTAAGGAACAAACAAAAAGTTTTTACATCTGTTTTGTATTTTACGTCATCCTGAGCCAGCTCGCAGGGCGAGCTGTGCCGAAGGATCTCATCGTTTTAGACCTTGAGATCCTTCGCCCGCCCCGCCTATGGCGGGAGGCGGCTCAGAATGACGAAATGAGTAGTTACCTACTTAATTACAAAAATGCAAAATTCAAAAGTTCTTTAATGCTAAGTTTTTATACTATCAGGTTATTTTCATACTTCACTTAAAATTTAGAATAATTATAAAATTGAGGTATGAAAAATGCGAAATTATCAATATAAATTTATTCTTTTCATATTAATATTTTTGCTTTTTCAAACTAAAGCCCTTGCAGGTAAATTAAAAATTACAAAAGTCGGAGAGCCTTATAAAACCGGAAATGTATACATTCAAAATTTAAATGTTGATTTCAGGACTTACAGGCAATGGACATTAAAATGTTATATGCAAAACAGGTTTTTCAGAAATATTTCCAGGCCCCGTAAAAAAATCCATATTTCAAAACTTGAAATCTATGACATAAACTCATCAACAACTCATAAATTTAAACCCAATAATCCAACAATACTAAAAACAGGTTCAACAGCAGGATCTTATACTGAAAATTACCAGCTCCGCCTTACTATTGCTGATGGAATGCAGCCCGGGGATTATGCAAATATTATAAATTTTGAATTAATATCCGATTTTGACGGCGCAATGGATTTTTGCCCGATAGCCTATCCTGTAGAACCAAATTACAGCATGACAATTACAAACCCTAATATATCAATCTTTATAAGTCCTGAAAATGCATCAGTTCCCGGCTATGAGCAAATTAATGAAACTGATACCGATATTGAGGTCAGGTCTAATGTAAAATGGAAACTCAGAGCAAAATCCCTGACTTCGGATAATCCGCTGAACCTGGAATATAAGATTATAACTTCTTCTTCATATGTGACAAAATATACTGATATTTTTAAACCGTTTAATGATGATAAATATAAGACCATCGCAAAAGGAGAAGCTACGGTGGATGAAAATAACAACCTGGTCCCGGCGCAGATCAAGATAAAAACAAAAGTAAAATTACCTCAGTACATACTGGAAGCGGGAGATTATATTTACCCGGTCAGCTTTATTCTGGCAGACTCTTTGTAACCTTAGTAAACAATAGAATAGACCCGGTTGTAGATTTAAAAACTTTATTTTTAACATTAAACTTTAAGCAGTTTAATATGCATTTATTTTTATTCAAATTAATTTTCATTCGGGGGGTATAGAAAATTAATAAGAATAAAGCAAAAAGTTTTATAAAATACACAGTAATTCTTTGCTGTATTCCCGTAAGAAAGAAACTTTCGGTTTTTTTAGCCTTAATTGTTTTGTTCTTTAGTGTAATAAATGCCGGTAATAACGCATTTGCGGATAATTATTCCAGCGCGGGTTTTACGGTTTTTATGGAAAAGCAGGCGGAAGTTGAATTTCAAGTTAAAGACTCTTCTGGTAATGATACAGGTCTTGTACTGGCTATTACGCTCGGAAGCTTGGGAGGAGCGGCAACGTTAACTTATCTTGGCAGTTTAAGCCCGGTTCAAATGGTTTTCGCGCCCGTGTATAGAAAATTTAAAAATTTCTGGCAGGAAAAACCGGTTATCACAAAACCAGGAAGAATAGCCCTTATAAATTCAAATTTTGAAAAGGCTTTGCAGCCGAAAGAAATATTTAAATTTATAGAAAACGCCCTTAAAGGCGGAAATAAAAATCCGAATATTATTGTTTATAAAATCCAAATTGAAAATAAATTAATAGACCCGAATAAAGATATAGCTTTAAATTCCGGTAAAAACCCCGAAGAGCGGCTTTTTTGCATAAAACCCGAATTAATAAAATCGAGTTTTAATAAAAAAGACGATCTTTGCGGTACTTACACAGGTGAGCTTACCTGTACTTTTTACGGGGAAATTTAAATATATACAACCTGTTAGTTACACAAGGGGGATAACTTTTAGCAATTTAATCCTTATATTGAAAAGCGAAAAATTTAGGGGGTTTTTAAAAAGTTATGAGGATTCACAAATTAATATTAACAGCTTTATTAACAGCCCTGACCGGGCTGTTGTTAAAATCCGGCTGCCTGGCGGGAATGAAAATATCTCCAGTTAAGTTTGAGTTTAACCCCGGAAAAAATCAAAAATACATAACGGGGGCAATACAAATAAATTCAACAGGCAATGACCCTCTCAGGTTAAGAATTTATCCCGGGTATTTTGAAGTCTCAAATGAAGGCAGTATCCGGGTAGACTTCCCTGAAAGCTACCCTAAGAAAGATATAAAAAACATTTTTTTTAACCCTGAAGAAATTACTCTTAATCCTTATAAAAAACAAATAATAAGGTTTACCATACCTGATCTTGATAAACTGCCCGACGGTGAATCAAGAGCAGTTTTATTTATAGAAAATAAAAAAGTAAGAACAAAAAAGCTCCCCTCCCCAAAAGAGGGCATAAACGCCAACCTCCTGATAAAAAACAGGTTTGCCGTACCAATTTATGTGAGCAAGGGAAAAGTTCTGAGAAAAGGAAATATTGAAAAGCTTAATGTAAAAAAACTTGAGGATAAAGATTATGAATTTGAGCTTGCAATAGCCTCTAAAGGCAACTCTCATATCAGGTTAAACGGGGTGGTCCAGCTAATTCACAAAAAAGAAATTATAAAAGAGTTTAAAGTTAAAAATATTCCGGTTCTCCCGGATAAAAAAAGGACAATAAAAGGGAAAATGCCCCTGGATTTAATGGAAAATTCCTCAGATTACACGCTAAAGACAAAACTTTACTATCTTAATGAAGATAACAGGAAAAAAAGACTTATAAAAGAAGTAAAATTCTCCCCTGAAACTATTTAACCCGGTAAATTTAAGAAGGAGGAAATAGGGTATGAAAAGAAAACATTTACTTTTATCGGCTTTAGCGCTTTCAGTGGCGGTTTTTGCAAACAACGTAAAAGCGGCAGACAATGTAAACGCAACTTATACCGGCACATTGAGCACTTACTATGAAGTTGCAAAAGACCAGGACGGAGCTGCAACAATCGGGGTTGACGGCTCTTTATCCGGGGTTACAAACCCTCAGTTTACGGTTTCAACAAACAGCGGAAGCGGTGCAAGCGGACACCTGACTACGGTCCAGGTTTCATCTACGGACACAATAGCTAACGTTGGCGGAACTACTTATGTTGCTTTAACAAACGGTACCCCGGCAGGCGCAAATATAAGTGATGCCCTGGCAGCTACTCCCGTTGCGGCAAACAATGCCGATGTTATTGCTTATGAAATTACTGTAACTCCTTCGGGACAGAGCGCTTTTGCCTGGGATGGCGTTGACACCAGGCTTGAAGGTACAGTACTGTCAGCAGCAGGAAGTAATACTGTAGATGTAGCTCTCTCAGCATCAGCAAGAGGAGATACTTTCTCAACAAATGACACCGCAGGAAGCTACACTTTAACTATGACACTAACAGCAGCAGCAAGCGTTTAGTTGAAGAGGTTTCAAGAACTACTTTTGACATCAGGTATAACCACAGGGAGCAGGGAGGAAAACACTTTAACGGGGAGGATTATTTCCTCCCCCGCTCTTTAAAAATGTAGTTATAAGTAAGTAATGGTGAAATATGGCAAAAAATGTCATACGGGGCTCCGGGCGGGGTGGGCAGCTCCCTGCCGGATTACGGATTACCAGGTTAATACCGCTTATAATTTTCTTTATCTTCTTAAATAAACCTTATTCACTTGCCGCACCCTCAGACAAACCCATGGTTATGCCTCTTGAGGTAAACGGGAAGTTTATAAAGGAAATTGAAATAAGACTCTGTGAAGACGGGGATTTTGCACTGCCGGCTAAAGCCGTCGCTGAAATTCTTGAAATTAATTATTCTTATAACAAGCTCGAAAAACGTTTAAGCATCGAAAACAATACCATAGATGCCCCGGGGCAAAAAATAATCATAAATTCAGAAAATATAACCCTTACAAAGCCTGTTTTATATTCAAAAAACCTTATTATTACAGATATTCCCGATGATATTTTTGTGCCTGCCGAAATTCTTGAAAAATTTTTAAAAACCAGTATTCATGTTGATTGCGAAAATCTTAATATTGAAATCCAAACAGAAAAAAATCTTGCGCTTTCAAAAGAAAAAAACAACACAGATGATATTTATAATTCTCAAAAAGAAAAAGAAATTATAAAAACTATCCTGCCTGATAATAAAAGGAATTTTTCTTTTCAAACACTCAATATCCAGGGCAACTCGAATTTATATAACTCCAGGCAGGCTTATATAAACAGTATTTCAGAAGTTTCTTCCTTTAATAATACTTTTAACACCAGCTTAAAAGGTAACCTGTTTAAGGGAAATGTTGAAATTAATAATGCTTTTGCCATGGCTGATTCAGGTTTTAACTACGGGGGAATGGGGTTTAAGTATAATAAAGAGCTGAAAAAATACAAAATTGAAGTCGGAAATCTGGACGAAACGAAAATAGGAGATTTTTCAGCCGGAAGAAACATCCTGGGAATCAGGATTGATAAAGCCGGCATGCCGGTAAAAAGCCGGAATATCATTGAAATCAGTGATATTAACACACAAAAACCTGCCCCGGCAATTCAGGGCATTATTAATAAAAATTCCCGAAAAATTTTGAAAATGAATGGGGATAGAGCGGATTACACTATTTTCAGCGGTATTGCAGGTTATGACTACGGACTTTTTAGCAGCTATGAAGGGTTTGATTCCACTAAAAAGCTCGTTACGGGAACCTGTTTTAAAAAAACCCTTACCGAGAAATTTGATATAAGCTTTTCAGGGATTCATGACGTAATAATTTCTTCCCTGAAATCAGAGTACTTACCTGATTTTGTTGATTCCCGGATAAGAACTTCCCTTTTAAATTTTAATTCATATAAGAATTTTAATAACATCCAGGGTAAAAGCCTGCTGTTAAGCGGTCATTACAGGTATAGCAACAATCTTGAGTTTGAACCTTCTTTCGGGACCAGCTTTGCAAAAAATAAATCATTAAACAAGCTGAACCCCGATGGTCAGGGCTTTTGCACAAGCCTGAAAACGAGTTTTACACATAAAAATTTTAAGTTGAAAAACAAAATTTATTTTTTTTCACCTGATTTTTACTTTGCGGGAAATTCCGGCTGGAGCGGCACTTCAAACAGCACAAACGACAAAGCCGGTTTAACAACGAATATAAGCTACGCAAATAAGGTTTTTTCAATAAACGCATACTCGCAAAATTACCTGAGCGACCTTAAAAACAGGGTTGGGTTCGGAAAAATAAGCGTAAATGACCTTGGCCTGTCCGGTCACGTAAAATTATGGGGAAATGATTTTCTATATTATAACCTGCGTGAAAAACTCGCCATAAATGACCTGGGAGAGCTAAGAAATGCCAATTACAGCTTTAATTACTCAAAAAATATAACAAATAACCTCAGAGCCCGGGTTGACTTAAGATATTTTAAAAACACCCTGAGAAAATCAGATGATGATTTTGAATCGAGTTTTAAAAATAATATTTTCCGCCTGGGCTATAACCTTCCTAAAAACCTGGGACAAATCGGGCTTGAGCACGAATCCTTTGTTAACAGCGGCGGTTCAAGGGATATAACTAATAAGACAATAAATATAAGCTATAATATGCCTGTATTTTGGAGGTTATCGCCTTCTTTTAAGATTGGAATCCCTTATAGCTCTGACGATAAAGGAATAAACTGCGATTTATCGCTTGGATACAAATTTAAATCGGGAAGGGAAGTGAGGGTAAACTATTCTTATAACAGGTCTTTAGGCTATATTTATGACAATTTTTACGTTCCTTCAGGTTCAAGACATATGCTGAGCATAAATCTTCTTGACTGCCTGAGTCTTTTGGGGGGAATAAAGTCCTCTAACCCTTATATTGACGATAAAGGCTATATAAAAATCTGCACATTTCTCGATAAAAACGAAAACGGGATTAAAGAGCCGGAAGAAATCCCTGTACCGGACGTCCAGGTGCGTATTCAGAATATTAACAGGAACATAAAGACGGATAAAAAAGGGGAATACGTATCAAACGGCATAAAAGAGGATAATTACAGGATTTTTCTTGAGAAAAACACCTTGCCTGTTCACCTGTCTCCTTTGCTAAGCAATGAAAATTACGAGGCAAGGGTTAAAAAAGACAGGGTAACCCGGGTTTACATACCGCTTTTAAATTCACCGGGAGTAATTTCCGGAAAGGTAAAAATAAAAGATGAACTTGGAAATGAAGTCAAGATAAAAGACTTTATTGTATGTATATATGATGAAGCAGGCAAGGAAATAAATTATACTTATACGGATGATGAAATGAATTTTTCATTTTCAAACTTAAAGCCCGGCAACTACTCAATAAGGGCTGATAAGGACTATGAGCTGGAATATTGCCTTAAGTCATGCCCAGGGGAGTTAAATATAGAAATTCCTTCTATTTTGGAGGGGGTTTTCCAGGTAAATAACCTTGTTGTTAATTATATACAACGGGATTATATTTGATTTTGCCGGTAGCCATCCGTAAAATGACAGAGAGTTTCAGGTGTTTAAAATAGAAGATATATAGTGGTCTGAGAAGCGGTCCGATTTTTTGCTTCCTACTTATTAAACATTTTTCAGATTTGAATTATCATAAGGTAAAATATACTTGAATGAGGGTTTTAAGAAATGACAATTACTTTTCAGCAAATAATCCATAACCTGAATAAATACTGGTCAGACTACGGGTGTATAATCCAACAGCCTTATGACATAGAAAAAGGCGCAAGCACAATGAACCCTGCGACTTTCCTGCGGGCAATAGGGCCGGAGCCATATAATGTTGCCATGGTAGAACCTTGCAGAAGGCCAACAGACGGAAGATATGGGGAAAACCCAAACAGGCTCCAGCATTATTTCCAGTACCAGGTAATTTTAAAACCTTCTCCTGATGATGCCCAGGATATCTACCTGAAAAGCCTGGAAGCGCTCGGTATAAAGCTCCAAAACCATGACATAAGGTTCGTGGAAGATAACTGGGAATCCCCTACTCTTGGCGCCTGGGGGGTTGGCTGGGAATTCTGGCTTGACGGCATGGAAGTTACCCAGTTTACTTACTTTCAGCAGGCAGGCGGGCTTGACGTTAAACCTGTAGCGCTGGAATTAACCTATGGGCTTGAAAGAATAGCAATGTACCTTCAGGATGCGGATAGTATATTTGATATTCAGTGGAATGAAAATATTAAATACGGAGAAATCTATCTTCAAAATGAAATAGAGCAGTCAAAATATAATTTTGAACTTTCAACGCCTGAAACCCTGTTTAAGCTGTTTGACCTGTATTATCAGGAAGCCGGCAGCATCCTGGAAGCCGGAATAGTGCTTCCTGCTTATGACTATGTGCTTAAATGCTCACATACATTTAACCTGCTGGATGCAAGGGGCGTTATCAGCAAGGACGAGAGAACCAATTATATAAACAGGATAAGAAGAATGGCGGAAAAAACAGCTAAGTTATACTATGCTCAAAGAGAGGCAGCAGGTTTCCCCCTTTTAAAGAAAGCTGCTGCTGTTTAAAACAGATTTTATTTTTATAAATACATTGTTATCACAGGATTTTGATACCCCTTGTAGTTCAACTGTTTAACCTGAATATTACTCTAACTCCATTTTACCTGCCCGGTCAGGCAGGTATAAAACATTGGCTATATGAGTTATTTGCAAATGTTTATCACTTCTTAAAATTAACATTATGCTTATAGTTGAAATTTGCAATATTTTTATAAAAAGGAGGAGTCAAAATGCTAACAGGTTTGAGTTTTCAGGCCCCGTCCGTTGAAATGAGAAAACTTAATAATATATGGTTTCAACTTACCGGATTTACATGTAATTTAAAATGCAGGCACTGTTATTTAAGCTGTAACCCGACAAATAAAACTAAAAATTTTTTAAACATGGATAAAATAAGAAAAACTCTTGATGAAGTAGACAAAAGCGGACTTGAAGAAATTTACCTGACAGGTGGGGAACCGCTTCTTCACAGGGATATCAATAACATAATAAGACATTGCATAAAATATACTGATGTAACCATTATTACAAACGGAACCCTCATAAATGACAAAAAAGCCCGCTTTCTCAGGCAAATTGAAATAGATAACGACTATGAAATCATTTTCAGAATCAGCCTGGATCACTACGAAGAACGCAAAAACGATGAAATCAGAGGTAAAGGTTCATACAAAAAAATACTCGGCGGAATAAAAAGCCTCGTCAATAACGGCTTTAACCCCATTATCACAGCGGTAAACCTCTGGGAAGAAGATGAAGCAACGTTTAAAAACGGTTATTTCAAGCTTTTATCAGAATTTAATTTTGAACCTTCAGAAATAAATTTAAAAATTATTCCGCCTGTAAAAGCCGGTGAATATAAGAAAAACTACTCCGGTTATGGTGAAAATGATTTTGTTACAGCTGAAAACATAAAAAATTGTGCCCCGGAAAATTTTGACTGTTTTAATACAAGATTAATTGCGGAAGACGGAGTTTATGTATGCCCGGCCCTGGTTAATGACCCCAGGGGTAAAATAGGAGAAACCCTCTCTGATTCGCCGAATAAGTTTTTTCTGGAGTTAAATACCTGCTTTTCCTGCCGGGGGGTTAATAAAAAGTTATTTAACAATGACTGGCATTTAAGCAAGTAAAAGAAAGGCTTTCCCCCTAAGGCGCGGTATCTACAAATAAATCCAGGACAATATATGCCTGAACTCTTTTATAATTATATTTTTTTAAAGAACTTAGAGAAACTGTATCTATTTTTATCAGGTAGTTAATCAGGTAGATTTCATTAAGAATGGTCTGAATAACTTCATAAGACGACTCAAGCTCCAGTTTAATCCTTAAGAGGGAATGGTTCTTAGACGTAACGTTATATCTGTCTTGAACCGGTTTTTTTTCAAACTCAAGTGACAAAATTTTGTTTGGGCCGCTCTGCTTGATAATATTTATTATTTGATTTATTAACCCGGCAGAAGCGTTTTCCAGCTGAGCACTCTGGTATGGGGGCTTGTATATTTTTACCGGTAGTTTTAATACCTGTTTTTCCAGTTCTTTTCTTTGCTGAAGCTGTTTTGTCATTTCAATTTTCTTTTGCATGCTGTCAATAGATTCTTTTTTTGACATAAAAAGCTTAAAATTTTCGCTCAATTCTGAAACAGCGGGAAAAATCAGCCTGGAAAGACCAAAGGTTACACCTGCCAGGAGCAAAATCAGATAAAGTAACGCATCCTTATCAAACTGGGCCTTTAGTTTTATTAGTTTTTCTTTTATAACTTCAGGTTTTAATTTAGCTTTTTTCATTGGTTTATTTGCTGGTCCTTAATCTTGAGAAATTATTTATTCGCCGAATAATATATTCTTTACAAAGTCAGGTAAAGTTTTTAAAAGTGGATTTTTATCAATATCTTTATGAGGTTTTGTTTTATAGTTTTCAATTGTATACCGGTAGTAATTTTGTTTTTTAGTAACATTAGCAGTTTTTGAAGCTGGTGCCGGAGGGAAAGGCAAGTCTGATTGTTGAGGGTTGGGATAGTTATTATTGTAACTGTTCTGGCTATATCCATACCGGGAAGTGCTGTTCCGATTTACCGGAGGGTTTCCGGAGGCTGCCTGGCTAATACTGATAGGGTTAAAGCTCAAGTCGGAAAAATTATTGTCGGAAACTTCAACTGCAATTATATCAATATTTTTGATCTTTAGGTTTTTAAACCCTGATATTTTTTGTAAGTTTTCATAATAAATAATTATATCTTCTACGTTGAATGCCTTTCCTTTAAGGCTTATATTGAGGTTTCCGTCCATATAAAAAGAGTCTACCCATAATTTTTCAGGTATAACAGCACCTATCGCGTCATAAGAGGTTAGCAGCCCTGTTGTGTTTTTATAGGAATTTAAAAATGTATCTTTTTCATCAAATTCTTTTGTGGGAGTAACATTTAGTTTTTCAAGCTTTTTTATTTTACCGGATTTTTGAGTAATTTGATTTTTTAAATAGTTATTAATCCCCGTTAATGCAAGACTGGTGAAACCTATTAAAAGAGCGCAGGCTATTGCTCCTGTAAGTAAATAAAGATGAATTGGTTTTTTAACGCCAATTTTTCCTAAAAATCCGTCTAACTCTTCTTTGCCTTCTAAATCCATAAAATTAAGGTTCAAATTTAATTCTGAACTTTTCCAGCAGGCAGCTCCGACACTTTCAGGGCTAATGGTTTCTGCAGAAGGCCTGGAGCTTATGAATAAAGGGTGGTCATTTAATTTGTTATTATCTATGGTATGAATTTTACACATAAGCTGAATGCAATCAGCCAGCTTAGCCGCAACAAAATCCCGTGTCTGGCTGACAATGTATAAGTTGCCAAAATTTTCATGTTGTAGTTTTTCATAGATAGCTGAATTCAAGGTAGGATAGAGAACATCAGGTTCAATTGACCTTAAGGCTATAGGGTTTTCTATAACATTAAGAAGTTTTTTCCCTTCAAATTTTGCTATTAAGTAGTTATTTGCAGAAATAGTTATGATGCACCATTTAAGGTGGTTATCAAAATTATCCTGAAGAATACCGGCATATTCCAGCCCTCTTAACAAAGCGGTAAAAGACACATCAACAGAAACAAGTTTTAACCCGATTTGTTCGCTTAGCTTTGTAATTTGCTCAACTTGCGGCTTTTGAATAACAGAATAAAGATAATTATTTGCCAGGGTTTCCGTATTCTCTGATAAAAGCGCCCAGCTGGGCTTTGGCTCGGCTTTTTTAAATATATATGATTTTTCTGACTCAGACGCCAGGGCAAGTTCAATTTCAAGGTCCTCCAGGTCGGAAGGAAGGCTCTTTACAGCAGTAAAAATATGAGGAAGGCAAATACAAACAGGGCAATTATCAGGTATATCCATTTTGTTAAAAATACTTTGAATTGAATCCTCAAATTCTTCCAGCAATACCTCCCTGAGTACCTGGTTATACTGAAAATCAATTTTTTCGCACTTATATATTTCTTTAGTGTCTATATTGTAGAATATAACCTCCATCTTTGAGTCGGATGATATGTAAATTCCTACTCTGTCTGATGCAGGGGTACCCAGTTTATTTATAAAATTTTTAATAGCTTCCATTTTTTAAAAAATTTTTTTTAACCAGTTTAATCTATCCTATAAAGTACTCTTTTTGCCTGGTATTTAATACATTTTGACACCAAAAACAAAAAATTTAACTATCAGCATACTATACAAATAGTATGTTTTTACTTATTAAGTTTAATTTATTTAGTCTACTTTAAGCAAGTTCTTTACAATGAGGCATAGTATAACTTAAATGTAACTACTGCACAGTTAAGTAAATTTTATAGAATCGTCATTCTGAGCCGCCTCCCGCCATAGGCGGGGCGGGCGAAGAATCTCATTACCTGAGATCCTTCGGCCAC
>JANQEB010000288.1 GCA_028278605.1 Candidatus Gastranaerophilales bacterium | reverse complement strand
CGGCCGAAGAATCTCATTACCTGAGATCCTTCGGCCACCCCCCACCATGGGTGGGGTGGGCTCAGGATGACGGACAAAATTAATTTAACAGAGTACTAGGCTATAATTCATTTTTAGCTAACCCGTCATTCGGGTGAATTAACTAAAAAGTAACCTGACCTGTCAGGTTAGTTGAATTAAAAAATAGAGATGGTGACTACTCAGGTAATCCATAGATAAAATTCTTTGTCATAAACTACCTGAGCGGTTATGTTTGTTCCTTAGTGTAAAGAGATTGTTACAGATTTTTTGCATGAAATTTTGAATATATTTTGTTATTTCAGAAATTACTTATTATATAAATAGTAAATATAGTTTATAATAAAATACATAATTGGATAAAAACAAACTGTACTCCCGGGGGCAATTTTATTTCTCAACTTGTTTTTATTAATTTAGAAAGGGTTTGGGTAAAAACCCGGAGGGAGAACAAACTATGTACGCTGAAAATTTAACAGCAAATATGGGTATGCTGAAAAATATTATTATGAGAGGGAAACAAAAATTTTTAAGTTTAATCCTTTTAATATTCATAGCTTCTTATTTTGCAATGCCGGATATAGCGGCCAAAAACTCAAACAGGCAACTAATTGAATCTTCAGGTTTAATTGCTGCTAACTATTTCCAGATTGCCTAAAGAATTAAGGTAAGGCTGCATATTTTTGACTGTGTCAGGGCTTGCAATCAGAGAAATTACTGACGGCTGGCCCAGGTATAGGTTTGCGGCATTTTGGATATGTACCGGCTTGATTTCATCGATAGCATCAAGAAGAGCATTGTTAAATTGCGCGCCATAAGCGCTGTTAAATCCATTCTGAAGTCTGCTTGCCCTGCCTTTTGAGAAATCAAGAGGACGACTCAGGTCGGTTTTAACCTCAAGCTTTGCGGCTTCCAGCTCTTTTGCGGAAACAGGCTGTGTCCTTAACAGGTTAATATGTTTTTTAAAACCTTCAATTGATTTTTTAAGGTTGTCATAACTTGGGCCCTTCAGGTCATCTTCAGTGGTTGTCTTAATTGTTAAACCGATTACACCGTGCTTTCCATCGGTATTGTAGATTGATTTAACCCTGTAAGCAAGCTTCTGGGATTCACGAAGGTCCATAAACAGCCTTGATAAACTGTTTCCGCCAAGAATCTCGTTCATAAGAAGCAGGGCTGCACGGTCTTTAATATTTCCGGTTTCTTTGACCTTAAATGCCTGGATTATACCAGCCTGGCTGCGCTGCTCAGTTTCTGCTATGACTTTATTTTGAGTAAAAGGTTTGGTTTCAGGTGCCGGAATATTATGATACGGATTTCTGAACCCGATACCTGACTGTAATTCGGTAAATACAGCCTGCCCAAGTCCTGGAGTCGCACTTATTGGGCCGTCAATAGTGATGATTCCCTGCGAATCCATAACCAGCTGCCGGTGAAGGTTTATAACATCATCCAGAGTTGTCCGGTCAATTTGCTCAAGTACTTTTCTTGGGGTAACTCCCCAGGGGTGATCAGGATAAAGAGCTTCAAGTGCCCTATCTCCAGTATCTTTAGGGTTACTTGAATAAGCCAGTCTTACTTCTTCTTTAGCTTTATTGAATTTTTCCTGAGTTAAATCCGGGTTATAAAGCATTTCTTTCATTACGCGAAGAGCCATGGGAAACATTTCCCTGGGGCAACAACCGGCTGTTAAGCTTAGTTCATCCGGGCCGGCTCCTGCTGAAATTCCAAGATTATAAGTATCTATTATCTGGTTTAACTGCTCTTCAGTGTAATTTTTTGTCCCTTTGTGCATCATAACTGATAAAATATCAGCAACGCCTGGCTTTAATGTTTTTATATCATCACTTTTTACTGATAAATTAGCGCTTGTCATTATGGAATCCGGGTTATCGTTTATAACAACGTGCATGTTATTTGGCAAATCATATTCTTTAATATGTTTGAACTTGAATTTATCGGAATTCCTGCCAAAACCAATACTTTGTCCCTGAGAAGCCCGTCCTTTAGAAATTTGCGGCTGGTCAGGATGCACCATTACAACCGATACCCTGTTAAGGTTAAGGTATTTTTGAGCTGCTGCCTGTATGTCTTGCGGGGTAAGGCTATTAATATATTTTTCAATATCAGCGTAAATACTGATGTTACCGTAGCCTACCACGGAATTACCGACCATATCAGCTATATTCATTGAGCTTTCACTGCTTGCGAGTATTCCATGCTTTAGCTTGTTTTTGATTATAGACATTTCATCAGGAGTTGGCGGATGTGTTTTCATACCCTGAAACACGGAATATACCGTGCTTAATCCCTGTTCTTCCTGGCTGGGCGTAAAGTTAGCGCTGACTTCCATTAACTGCGGCGCATTAAAATCAGGGCTCAAAATTGCCATGCCGGCTGATGCATCAGAATTAAACGGTTTAAGAGCCCTGGTTAGCCTTGCGTTTTTATAACCTGTAAGCGCAATATTTAATCCCGTTATTGCCATGGTATCTTTGATATCAGTATTTTTTGGTCCTGCAAGGCCTATTGCCATCAGGACAGAGTTGACCTGCGGGCTTGTCAGGTCTTTTCTTACCGGCTGGGCGGTTAAATTCAACGGCTCATAGTATCCGGGCTCGCCAGATGGAGGTGAAGCCTTTTTACGGTTTAAAAGACGGCTTGCTATATTTATTGTTTTTTCCGGATCAACATCTCCTACAATTACTGTGAGCATGTTATCCGGTGAATACCATTTGTTATAATAATCAACAACGTCTTTTCTTGTTAAATTCTTGATTATCTTTGAAGAACCGGCAATCAATCCCTGATAATCAGTTTCTATACCGAATAGGCCTTTGACCATTTCATTATAAGCTTTGTCATACGGGTCATCCTGATACATCTGGATCTCAGAAATTACGGGGCCTCTTTCTTTTTCAAGCATTTTAGGCGTAAATGAAGGGTAATGAAGCATATTCGCATGCATTGTCAGGAATTCTTCAAGGTCAGTTTCCTTATGCAGAGGCGAAACTATAAAGTAGTCCGTATCTGCGGTATCAGTGCTTGCGTTGTATATTCCGCCCATTCCCGTAACTTTTTCCACAAATTCGTTTGGCTTAAGCCCTTTTGAACCGTTAAACAGGTTATGTTCTATGTAATGGCTGATTCCGCGGTTTTTTCTTTCGTTGAAAGAGCCTACTTTTACAAAGGTTTTAATTGTAGTCTGGCCTTCTTTAGGCACAATAACTACTCCCTGGCCATTGTCAAGCCTGTACATCCGCCCGGTGGAATTTAAATACGGGACTTTAAAATTCCCAACTTCGGTGTAACCGGCTCCTCTGGTCCGGGCAGGCATCACCTGGGCCCTCATTACCGCATTGAGATCAGCTTGTCCCTGTGTGTTATAATAACTATATTGCTGTGTTTGATACGGATCAAAGCTGTAAACTACTTGCTGTGTATTAGCAGGCGCATTTCCCTGGCCGTATTGAGCCATTCTTATATAACCAGGAGTATTGTTATTAGGTAAAACGGTCATCTATCTTCCTTAAACTTCCCAAAAGGCATGCAAATGTCCCTATAATTTATTAAACGTATTAACATGGGACTTTTTTGATCTTTCAGGGCCGGATTTTATAATTAAATTTACAAATATTTATATTTAACCTGAATGACGGGTTAGTTATTTTTAAAAATTCCTTAAAACGCCCGCCCTACCAACCTAAAGGTGGGCGGCGGGTTTTGGCAAATGTTGCATACATGCAATTCGCGACTCGAGTTATTTAAAGATTCACGTTAATTAAGCTGCTTATTTTTTCAATAACCGGTTCCGGTTTTAATTCCTTAAGGCAAGCAATGTCCCTGGGGCATTTTTTACGCAATTCACAGGGAATACAGGGAAGATCAAGGTATAAAGGTTGGTGAATATCACCCTGGGCCCGCCATTTTTTGTGGTTCATAGGGCCGTAAATCCCGATTACCGGGATGTTTAATGACGCTGCAATGTGAAGAGTTCCCGAATCTGAGCCTACAACAAAGTCCATCCTGTTTATTAAAGCTGTACTCTCAGCAATAGAAAGCCGGCCGCACAGGTTAACAGGCTCTTTAGAGAGGTCTTCATTAATTAAATCCCTGATTTGATCATAAGTTTGCGAGTCTTTTTGTGTTCCCGTATAAAAAACCCTTGCCCCGGAGTTATTTGAAAGATGTTTAACCACTTCAGCAAAGTATTCAAGGGGCCATTGCTTGTTTACATTCCCACTGGTAGCGTGGATAAGGACTTTTAGATCATCAGTAATGTTTAAATCATTAAAAATCCGGTCAATTTTCCGGTCTGATTCCTGTGAAACCCAGTTTTCCAGGTAGTTATCATTTACAGGAATCCCATCATGTCTTAATACATCAAGAAAACACTCAACTTCATGTGTGTCAGCCACATAGGGAACTTTCTTTGTAAGGAAAATTCCTCTTCCTTCCGTGTTAAAGCCGATTCTTTGGGGGATTCCCGCAAAAAACGCAAGGGCGGCACTGGAAAAAGACCTTTTTAAAACATAGGCTTTATCATAGTTCCTGCTTTTTAGAAGGTTCACATAGCTAAAAAAACTTTTCTTTTCCTGTTTAGTATTTTCATATTTGTGCTTTCTTGTTGTATCAAACACAATCAGCCTGTCAATATAGGGACACCCTGTCAAAACTTCTCCTGAGACGGGGCCTACCAGCACATCAATTGTTGCATCAGGATAAGCCCGCCTTAAGTTCCTTAAAAAAGGTATCATCAGGACGGTATCACCTATAAACCTGTATCTGATTACCAGAATTCTCATAAATTTTATACGGGCTCCCGGTTATAAACCGAGGAGGGAATTAGCTCCTTAATATCAAGATTTGCCTCTAATTGTAGCGCACACACAGGAATTTTTATCTCTATATCCTCTAAATAAGACCGAATTTTTACACTATCTTTTTCGGTTGTGATTATTGCATCTGCCCCAAGCCCCCGTGCTTCCTGAATAATCCCCTCTATATCACTCCGGGTGTATATATAGTGGTCAGCAAAAACCTTTTTAGACACCAGGTTAAGCTGCCGGGCCTCTAACAGGCAAAAAAAGGATTCCGGCCGGGCAATCCCTGAGAAGGCCGCGACTTTTTTACCGGGTTCAACAGGCTGCCCGGTCATAATATCATAAATTTCACCAGCTATAAATTCACACACAACAGGTTGTTTATCGTATTTATCCCTGAACATCCGCTGTAAAAAATCAATTTTAGCTTTCATGCCCTCAAGATACGGGACCTTGTTAACAATAACCACTTTATCTGCTCTTTTTATCTGTGATACAGGTTCCCTGAGAGGCCCGGCAGGTAAAAGAAAGTTATTACCAAAAACCTTATCGCAGTCTATAAGCACAATATTAAGGTCCCGTTGCAATTTTCTGTGCTGGAACCCGTCATCAAGTATTAAAACTTCGCTGTCAAACTTTTCTATAGCGTATTTCCCTGATTTAAAGCGGTTCCTGCCGGTAATAACAACGGTCTTTTTTGAGTTTTCAGCAATCCAGAACGGCTCATCACCTGCTGCTTGGGCGTCAAAAAAGATTTTATTGCCGTCGCTTATTATGTTTGAGTTTTTTATGGCAAGCTTTCCACCGTAACCACGGCTTATTACAGCTGTTTTCTTTTTAAACTCCTCGGTCAGGCAGGAAGCAATTTTAGCTGTAACAGGCGTCTTTCCGGTTCCGCCCGTTGTTAAATTCCCTATGGAAATTACAAATGCGGGCAACTTTTCGCTTTTAATAAAGCCCTTATCATATAAAAAATTCCTGAAACACACTGCTATTGAATAAAAAAAGGATGCAACCAGCAAGAAAATTAATAAGAATTTATCAGGAATTCCGGAAGCTCTATTGTAATGCAGCCTGCTAAAATACGTTTTCATAGTTTAAACTTACCATAGAAAATTTTTAATTTAATAAACCCTGGTAGTTGCGTTTAAAGCATTAACAACCGGGAAATTTTTATGAATACCTATCTGCTTATAGCCCACATCTTCTTCGCCGGAAGCAATTTTCCATGCTAAAAATGCTCCTATAATTGAATTTAAGGAAGGTAACGGAAGCAAGTTCGCGGGCATGTCGGAAATTTCAAGCTTTTCTTCAATTATGTTCTGCAAAAACTTGCATGCAGCCGGTGATTTGCTTTTATACGGCGGTGTCAGCTTTAATACGGTTTTGGTTAGAGTAGAATTATAGCGATACACGTCCATGCCCGCATCCTTAAAATGCTTGCATAATTCTGAGCCCCTGTCGCTGAACCTTTTTTTCCACAGTGCTTTTTTGTTATTATCAATGCTTTTTAATGACTGGGTATGCTTGGACTCAATCCGCCATTTGCCTGTGAGCATCATAATGTTTTTAGGCAAATCAATACAAAGAACCGCATTTTCAGGGGGGGAGACGTTTGAAATAATTGACTTGATTTCACTGAGGTTATAGACTTTGTCTGTTTTAACAAGATGTAAATCCCTGTCAAGAACAGCAATACCGGATTCCATAGAACCGGCGGAGCCAATACATAAGCCGATAAAACAGAATTTCCCTTTAAAATTGTTTAGTTCCGGTGAGATCTGCAAAACTTACCCCAGATTAATTGATTGTAATTTTTCTCAGTATATTATAGTATCTCCAGCCGGAAAATAAATATTAATTTTTTCTTTAGAAATCCCGGATTATGCAAAATCGTTGTTATAAATATACTAGAGCACACAGGGTGTTTAATTTTGTATTAAAAAAAGAATTCAAGTACATAGAAATATATAAAAAAGGAGCTTATTAGGACATGGCAAAGACGATTGGTATTGATTTGGGTACAACCAACTCAGTAGTAGCGGTTATGGAGGGCGGGAAGCCTACAGTTATTGCAAACGCGGAAGGAAGCCGCACAACGCCTTCGATAGTAGGATTTTCAAAGACAGGAGAGAGGTTAGTCGGTCAACTGGCCAAGAGACAGGCGATTCTTAATCCTGACAGGACGGTTATAAGCATTAAACGTGAAATGGGAACCGACCATAAAGTAACCATTGACGGAAAAGACTATACCCCGCAGGAAATCAGCGCAATGATCCTCAGAAAACTCGCTGATGACGCCTCTAAATACCTGGGGGAAAAAGTAACTTCAGCGGTAATCACAGTTCCCGCATATTTTAACGACAGCCAGAGACAGGCCACTAAAGACGCAGGTAAAATTGCAGGGCTTGATGTCCTCAGGATTGTTAATGAACCAACAGCCGCATCCCTGGCTTATGGACTTGACAAGAAAGCCAACGAAAAAATTCTTGTATTTGACCTTGGAGGAGGTACGTTTGATGTTAGTATCCTCGAAGTTGGCGAAGGCGTATTTGAAGTTCTTTCAACAAGCGGAGATACAAGGCTTGGCGGAGACGATTTTGATGAAAAAGTAATTGATTATCTTAGTGAAGAATTCAAAAAACAGGAAGGTATTGACCTTAGAGCTGATAAACAGGCAATGCAGAGACTTAAGGAAGCCGCGGAAAAAGCAAAATGCGAGCTTTCCTCAGTATTTGAAACAAATATAAACCTGCCTTTCATTACAGCAGATGCTAATGGCCCTAAACACTTTGACATAACACTTACCAGGGCTAAATTTGAAGACCTTACATTTGATCTTCTTGAAAGATGTAAAAAACCTGTGGAACAGGCAATAAAAGACGCCAGCATATTAGCATCACAGATTGATGAGGTTATCCTGGTCGGCGGTTCAACCAGAATCCCTGCTGTGCAGAAGCTTGTTAAAGACATAACAGACAAAGACCCTAACCAGACAGTTAACCCTGATGAAGTAGTTGCAATTGGGGCTGCTGTCCAGGCTGGTGTTCTTGCCGGGGAAGTTAAAGACATTGTTCTTCTCGATGTAACTCCCCTTACACTTGGAATTGAGACACTTGGCGGTGTTATGACAGCACTTGTGCCAAGAAATACAACAATTCCTGTAAGCAAAGGCCAGACATTCTCAACTGCCGATGATAACCAGACAGCTGTTGATGTTCACGTGCTCCAGGGCGAAAGGCCCATGGCAAAGGACAATAAATCACTGGGCATGTTCAGGCTGGACGGGATTCCGCCTGCGCCAAGAGGGCTTCCCCAGGTTGAAGTTACCTTTGATATCGACGCTAACGGTATTGTAAACGTCAGCGCAAAAGATAAAGCAACAAATAAAGAACAGAAAATTACGATTACAAACACTTCCAACCTTAGTGAAAGCGAAATTGACACAATGGTCAAGGAAGCTGAAGTTCATGCGGAAGAAGATAAAACCAAAAAAGAAGAAGTGGAAATCAGAAACAACGCCAACAGTTTAATCCATGCCTCTGAAAGACTGCTTAAAGACCTTGCGGAAAAAATGTCGGAAGAAGATAAAACCAAACTGACTTCACAAAAAGACGAACTTGATAAAGCCATAAAAGAAGAAGCTGCGATTGACAGGATCAAAACCCTCTCAGACGAGTTGCAGCAGACAATGTTTAACATATCTTCAGCAGCATACCAGCAGGCATCGGCAGAAGGACAACCTGAAGAAGCCCGGGCTGAGTCCGAAACAGCAGACGGCGGTTCTGAAGAAGGTTCTTCTGAGGAAGATGTAATAGATGCTGAATACTCAAAGTAAAATCAACCCTGAACTTATAAATAAAAAACCTCCTGACTCAGGAGGTTTTTTATACTGTCTGTTGAGCTGAATCCTACCTGTTTTCTACGACCCACCTGTCTATAAAATTATTATCGTTGGCAGCATGGGTTTTTGAATTCTGTGGTTTTGCAGCAGTTTGCAGGCTTGCTTTTTTCTGTTTTATGATTTTTTGTATCTGACTGTCCATATCCCCGGAAATTACTTTTAACCCGGAACTTGCAGGTTTAATTGAATCAAAGGGGCTATTGGTCGAGTATTTATCCACAAAGTATACCGGGTCTTTCAACTCTTCCATTGCTTTCATAAAACCAATTTTACCCGCATCTTTCTGGTATTTTGTGAATTTTGACTGTACCGTAAGGGTTCCCCATAATGTTGCGCCCATAAGGGCAGTGAAAGCGGCTACAGCGGCAGTTATTACCGGATGTTTCCCAATATAAGGGATTTTACTAAAACTATCCCCGATAAATTTTACAGGTCTTGATTCAGAAATATTTTTTAACCCGTTCCCTATTTTTTCTAATCTTGCCTGGGTTTCAGGCTTGTCATAGAAATCCTTTACCCTTTCAGCAAATCTTTGTCCCATCTTTGTTTCTGTGCAGAATATCCAACCTGCTGCAGGGATTGACATTAATAAAGAACTCCCTGTAATAACGGCTTCCTGGTAAATTTTTGTTGCTGATTCAGCATCTTCTGAGTATCTTTGCCACATTTCATCGGATTTCTCAAAAACATTAAAGACCTTTTCCTGCAAATTTTTAGCTCTCTTTAATTGTTCATCAGTTACTTCAACCTGCAGTAGAGCTTTTCTTAATTTATTATCTTCTTTTTCCTGTTCTTTTTTATATTTGTTGTATTCCTTGCTGTCTTTAAGCAGTTTGAAGAAGAATTTAATATTATCTATATTTGTTTTGAAAATGCCTTCTTTTTCTTTTGGCGCTTCAATATCTTTTACAGACTCCATTTCCTGTTGGTCATGGTAAATAAAATTATTCGGGTCTTCCATTAATTCCTGCTTTGCCTTAAACCTGCCGATTTGTGCTGACTTGATAATATACTTGTTTGCCAGAATTGGTACTGCTAAAGGAAGAGCAATAGTAAAGAAACCGGCTACGCCTGTTTTAAGGAAAGGAATTTCTTTTGGGATAAGATTAATTTTCTGTAATGCATAGGTTATACCCGCAGCTATACCACCTGCAGCCATGCCGGCAAGCATTGAGAGCATTGAAGCGGAAGCAACTGCGGTTTCAGTATTTTCAGAGTACTCTTCCGCATACATATTAATCTTCTTAACAACCCTTGTAATTACATCTTTATCTTTCATTGCAATTGCAAGGGTTTCCGAAGATGTATTTGCCCTTTTGCCGGCCAAATCACGGGCCTCTTCCCGGGGCCTGTTTTCAGCCCATTCTTTATATGCGTTTTTATTTTCACTTAGCTCTGAGAGCAATTTAAAGGTATCACTAAATGGAAAAAACTTATTCTCTTTTTCTTCTTTTTCATCAGGAATATTTTTTGCAATTTCCTGCGCCTGCTTTATTTGCTCAGGGGTATATTCCACAAAAAACTTTGGGTTATTAAGTTCTTTGTCCCTTGCTATAAAACGTGAAATTCTTGAAGCTTCTTTTTGTTTTTGAGTAGCCCAGAAAGTTAAAGGTATAGAAAGCGCAAACAATGCAATTGAACCGCCAATACCCCATTTAGCCTGCCTTGACATAGCTTTAAAAAAGTCAAGGCCCTTGGGAGGTTTCATAGCTTTATATAAAAATAGACCGGCTAATGGTAATGTTGCCATACCTGCCATGAACTCGGTAGCCATTTCCATTTTTTGAGCGCTGGTTTCTGAGTAGTCATCTGTTATATCTACAGCATCAACAATTACTCTTCCCAGGCTTTTGGCTCTTTCAAGTTCTTCCCGGGTGGCAGGATTTTTTTTAGCAAGCTCTTTTCTTCTTAACTCAATATTTTTTTGTTCCTGTTCCCACTTTTTCAGGTTTTTTTTATTTGAGTTAACTTGCGCAATACTATCAAAAAATTCCATAAGACTTCCTGTCCGTTTCCAAAACCACTTAACTATTTAAAACCAATGTTTACTAAAAAATTGCGCAATTTTAGAGTGAAAAACTATAAAAAACTATAAAAATTTACGAAAATTGAAAGTGTACCGTTATCATGTTGATAACACCCGAAATGTCATTGCGAGCAGCGCGAGCGAAAAACGGGAATGTCAGCAGGTAATTGTTATTCGCCCGAC
>JANQEB010000258.1 GCA_028278605.1 Candidatus Gastranaerophilales bacterium | reverse complement strand
GATTAGAAAAGGCGAAGCAGGCGAAATGGACAGTGAAACGAAGTGCAGTCCCTGCTTCGCAGGCTGTCCGCATTTTAGCAGGCGAAGCAGGCGGCGCTGTCCGCATTTTAGCAGGCGGAGCCTTTTCACTCCTCTAAGGGTGAGGCGGGAGGCGGCTCAGAATGACGAAATGAGTAAGAAACGAAAAAGCAATTTCCAACTAAAAAATTTTCGACGATGAAAAAAGAATATGCTAATATAAAAATTATAGGTGTTTTTTTACATACAGGTGTGTTTTTAAACCGGTATATAAAATAATGCTTTTAACAAAATCTCAAGTTTTAGTGAAAAAAAGTTTAATTTGGAAAGGGTAGGGGCTGTTGATGAAAATTAAAAAGATTACCAAAGCTGCTTTAGTATCAATTTTTACGTTTGCCCTGCTGGTTTGCTCGCAGGCTGTGTTTGCTGCAAGTCCGCAGGACCTTTATGACCAGGTATGGAAGTTAATTAACAGTAAATACGTAGATGTTAACCAGAACGGCCAAAATTGGCACAAATGGCGCCATAAGTATGACAGTGTCATCAGGACCAAAGAAGACGCCTATGTAGCAATAGAAACCATGCTCTCCAGCCTTGATGATCCTTATACAAGGTTTCTTGACCCTGATAAGTTCGCTGATGAAAAACGCTCAATCAGCGGTACCCTCTATGGAATAGGGATTCAAATCGGTATAAGAGAGGATAAACTGACCGTTATCGCCCCGATAGAAGACACCCCGGCTGACCGTGCAGGTTTACAGACCAATGATGAGATTCTGGAAATTGAAGGCAAAAGCACAAAGGGAATTTCAATCAAAAATGCCGCTGACCAGATCAGAGGCCCGAAAGGAACCGTTGTTAACCTTCTTATAAAAAGAGGAGACGAAGAAATTACTTATAAAATCATAAGGGATAAAATTGATATTAAGGCGGTTTCTACCAAAAACCCTAAAAACTCCAAACTCGACGGTAATGTAGGCTATATCCGCCTGAATTCATTCCTGAGCCATTCTACCAGTAAGGAAGTGCAGGATGCGATTAAACAGTTGGATAAAAAAGACGGATATATCCTTGATTTAAGGTCAAATCCCGGAGGACTGCTTACAAACGCAATCTATATTTCAGATATGTTTATTGATTCCGGCTATATTGTCAGCACAGTCGACAGGGACGGTTACAGGGAAACCCAGCGCGCAAGCAGAGCACAGCTTACAAGAAAACCGCTTGTTGTTTTAATCAATGAGGGCAGCGCAAGCGCAAGTGAGATTCTTAGCGGTGCCTTAAAAGATAATGGAAGAGCTATTTTAGTCGGAACAAAATCTTTTGGTAAAGGCCTTGTCCAGGAAATTAACAAACTTCCTGACGGTGCAGGGATTAATATCACCACTCAAAAGTACTTAACGCCAAATGGTATAGATATAAACAAGGTTGGTATTATTCCTGATATAGAAGTTAAAAATTCTAAGGAAGATATTGAGAAAAAATACGACAGGCAGCTTGCCAAGGCTCATCAGGTATTGAAAAACCTTATAGTTTACAACAAGAGAAAAAAGAACGAGCCAAAAGTTATTAATTCCCAGCTCCCGCTCAGGATTATCATTCAAAACTGAGGCAGGGTTATCAAGACAAAGACCTGTCATTGAGACCGGCGCCGCCGAAGTATTAAGCGGCAATCTGTCCGGGGTCCCTGGTGTTTTTATTGATAGCAAAGGTTTTTAAAACCACACTGGTTTATGGGGCAAGTATCGGGCTTGATAAAACTTTTTACCGCATTAATTTTTTCAATTATGCTTAAAAAGCTGTCTTTATAGCCTGCTTCTTTTTCCCTGGAGAACTCAATTGTATTTATAGAAACCGTATCCCGGATTTTTATATATTGAAATTCAAGCTCTTCAGCCTTAAACTCTAAGCCCAGGTCTTTTTGACTGCTATATAAAGCGTAAAGATAAACTTTATGCTGAAAATTCGGTTCAATGCTTTTAGGGATATATTTTCCTGTTTTCCAGTCAGCTATAATGTATTTATTTCGTTGTTTGTCGTAAAAAATAGCGTCTATTCTTCCTGTAAGCCAGTTTGAAGTGTTGCCTATCCTGGAATTAAACCCCCATTCTGTTTTAATGAGATTTTTATCGAGAATCGGGTGGTTTTTTATCAGCTCCCAGCCTGCCTGAAGTTCATCAGAAGCGTCTTCAAGGAATTTATCTGTCTGAAACCCTCTTAAATAATAATCTATAAGTGCATGAAAGTTTTGCCCCAGTTCATAATCACCTTCAAAATCAGGCCAGCCCATTTTTTTTATATATTTAAAATAATACCTGCTTTTACAGGCCTGCCAGGTATTGAAATGATCATGAGTATAGATATTTTCTTTCATTTAACTTGAGTTTTTATATTAACCATAGGTTACCGGATATGTTTATTAAAATACGAAACAGTGTAAAGTTTAAGTTTAAAAAACAAAATTAATAATACTTAATATTTTATTCCATATTTTAAAATTTGTGATATAATTTTTTATGTTATTAGTGCTTTCTATATTTTTAGCCCTTTAAAGGGAATGGTTAACTTTAGAAATTTTTTAGCCTTACGTATTAACTAAGTTTTGTTTACAACAAAAGAACTTGTGAGGATAACTGGCATTGCCTGAAATGTTCGGATTAACGTCGGTAAATGCGGATTATTGGAGAATTATTCTTCAAAATTTTATGTTTAGCTTTTTAGGCCGAAAACAAAGCTATAGTCTCTGTAAAATTTTGTAACAGCCCGGTTACTTCTTTAAAACACCTTCTACGAAGTCATATATCTCGATGGTTAGTGAAGTATGGAGAGAAGTCAAAATGAGAGAAAAACAAATGTATATGCTTTCTTCTTTTGCGGCAAAAATGCCGAATTCAAAGTATGTTAACCAAAAAAGACAACTCGAGGTGGAGTTAAAAATCTTCAGGGACCATTTTAATTACAACAAGTCGACCGGTTTTTTATTTGCCCACGAAAACTAAGAAGCCGGTTGGTTATCATTAATCAAGCGAACTCTAAGCTATAATGCAAGTTTTGGAATTTTGATCTTAAAGATCTCCTGAACATCCACGTTATTAATAACCATATCAATAAGAGCCTCGGGTTTGCCGGGTAAATCGTACTGAATTTCCTTTACCCGCGGCAAAATTCCCAGGACTTTAACACCGGATAATTCCATAATAATATCAGGAGCGGTTTTTATAGCGATATCATCTGTTCCTGCCGGATAATTTGAAATAATAACCCCTAAAACCTCCAATCCTCCTACCAAAGCTGCTTCAATTGTTAGCAGCGTATGATTTATAGTTCCCAGGTCTGGCCTTGCAACTATTAAGACTGGTATATCCAGCAATTTTGCAAGGTCTCTTATTTTAAACTGATCGCCTATCGGAACTAAAATTCCGCCTGCGCCCTCTGTAATTACGAAATCACAACTGTCTTTTAGTCCTTCATAATCTATTTTTATCCTGTTTTTATAGACCTTTGAGTTTTCCAGGGTTGCTGCTAAAGAAGGCGCAACAGGCGGCCTGAAGTTATATGACACTTTTGTGTTGATATTTGAGTCAATTGATTTGACAAATTCAATGTCAGGCGCCAGAAGTTCGCCGTCTTTTTCGATTGCCCCGCTCTGGACAGGTTTATAAACGCCCATTACATAGCCAAGGCTTTGCATAACAGCAGCTAGTCCTGCTGTTACCACTGTTTTTCCCACTTCTGTGTCTGTGCCTGTAATAAAAATGTTCATTATTTTTGGTAAAAATTTTATTTTATGATGAGATAATATTACTATATTGAAAAAGATTATAATACAATTATTAAAGTAACTGTTAAAATCTTTGCTTCGCTAAAAATGACGGACAAAATTAACTTAACTATGTACTAGCTATATAACCGGAAGTGATTAAAATGAATAATATTTTCAAAATACTGCTTGGCTTAATAATTTTTCTGGGCCTCTCTTTTCCGGGCTTTTGCACTGTGCTGCCTGAAAATATTGTTAGCTTTGTCAAGAAAAAGTTTCCGGAAGCACAAGTCAGGTTTGATGGGCTTATTGAGCTTCCGGATGGGACTAAGTACCTTCCTGTCCAGCCTATTGTGCTTATAAAAAAAGAAAGGCCTCTTGAAGTAGTAAAGACGATCCCGTCTGAGCTGGATTTTGCCCAAAAACCGGACATGGTTCTTTTTGATAATGACTTTGCGCTGTTAAAAATCATAATTAAAGAAGGCGAGCCTCCTACCGTAATAAGCAGTTATGAGATGCCTTTGAAGGTTAAACTTGGTCTTTTGCCGCAGGACCTGGTGGTTCCAAAGGGGCTGATACTTCCTCCTGAGCTGAAAGTAATTCTTGGTGACCTTAAAATTCCTTTAAAACCAAAAACAGACAGGGAAGGTGATATTGAATTTTACGGCAAGGCTGAAATTAAAGAAAACCAAAAGGGCAAAGCCGTTGGAGAAATTGCTGAAAATACTTATAAGTTACATGAACTGGATTTTTTAAAAGGGAAAAAACTGTTTACCGCATGCTATAAACATAACAGGGTTAACATTGTCAATTCACAGACAGGCCGGGCTGAAACTGAAATCAAACTTCCTTCCATGGCGTTTGATATGACTTTAAGTTCTGATAATCGGTATATACTGCTGTTAGGTGCCGGAAAAGGAGAAATATTTGTTGTAGATACCCTTAATAATGAGTTTGTTAAGACAATACCTGTGGGTAAACATCCTACTTCATTGATTTCCCCGCCTAAAATGGATAAAGCATTCGTAGCAGGGGGCTTTTCTTCAAGCATTTCAGTAATTGACCTTACCAACATGCAACTGGAAAGGACTATTCCGGTAAACGGGTTTCCGGATAGTCTTCAGATAGCTGAAAATAAGAAATTTCTTTTTTATAATGACTCTCGCACAGGAAAAATTTACCGATTAAACCTTATAACAAACCAATCCCAGGAATTATTGACTGTTAAAAACGTGTCCAGAATAGCACAGCTTGGTAAACACCTTCTTGTTTTGAGCAGGAGCGATAACACACTGACAGTTTTTGACATGAAAACAATGGAAGTCGTAAAACAGACGGAGACAGGGAAAAAGCCCCTGGATATGAAGGTGCTTGAGCGCATGGGCAAGATTCTCGTAGTTTGTGCCGAGTCTGATGAAATAAACCTGATTGATGGCGAGAGCTTTGAGTTGGCAGAGAGAATCCCTTTAAGCGGCGGTTTTCCGGGCAGGATTGAACTGCTGGAAGACGGGAGCAAGGCGCTTATTACTAATCATGACGCTTATGAAATTATAATTTATAATGTTGATGCTGAAAAAATTGAAGGATACCTGCCGGTAAGCAGGATTATAAATTCTGTTATTGTAAGTGAAAAATAAATTTTTATAATGAAAAAACAGTAGTGGTAGTTTTTAAAGTGATAAATTTTTTTATTAAAAAGGTTTGGCGCAAGGCGAAGCCCTACCTGCTCATTCCGGGGGAGCGGGCGGGTTTGGAAAATTTATCACTTTGTTTTAAACCGCTACCGAAAAAATTTCTAATAACCTTTTTATTTTGTATTCCCATACTCTTTTCAGGGTGCGCAAAAAAGCCTCAAAAAACCGTGATTAAATTCACCAGCTGGGGGTCAAAATCAGAAGTTGCAATAATAAACCCTCTTATAGAAAAATTTGAGCGGCAAAACCCTGATATCAAAGTTGAATTCATACATACGCCCAAAAATTATTTCCAGAAGCTGCACCTGCTTGCCGCTTCCAACCTCACTCCTGACGTTGTCTTTATCAATAATATCCATGGCCCGCTTTATGCGAAAAATAATATTTTTATGGATTTAAGCGGTTTTCTGGAAAAAAACGGCGGTTTATCAAAAGAAAACTTCTTTGCGGAGGCGTTGCAAGCTTTTAAATATAAAGAAAAGCTCTATGCAATTCCAAGGGATGTTTCCAATCTTGTAATTTACTATAACAAAGATCTTTTTGACAGGTATAAAGTCCCTTATCCCGGGACTGACTGGAGTTTTGATGAATTTCTTGCTGCGGGGAAAAAATTGACAAAAGACCTGAATAATGATGGAAAGATTGATATTTTTGGCATAAGTTTTCGTGAAGAACCTCTTTTCTGGCTGCCGTACCTGTGGAGTAACGCCGGAGGACTTATCAGCCCTGATTTAGAAAATATAATTCTTGATAAACCCGGTTCAATAGAAGCTATCCAGTTTTATTCCGATTTAAGAAACAAATACCGCGTTGCTCCTACAAAAAGCGAAGCAGGAAGTGCGACCATGGCACAGCTTTTCATGCAGGAAAAACTTGCCATGCACCTTAGCGGAAGATGGTTTGTACCGATTTATCGCAGTGATATTAAATTTAACTGGGATATAGCGAGGTTTCCGGCAGGAAAAGCCGGTTCTATTGTAGGATGCGACTCTTCCGGCTGGGCAATAAGCTCTAAAACAAAGTTTCCGCAAAAAGCATGGCGGTTTATAAGTTTTCTTGCTTCTGAGGAATCAATAAAAACCTTTACCAAAAGCGGGCTTATAACGCCTGCAAGGATTGATGCGGCTAATTCCGGGGTGTTTTTAGACCCCGGGGTCCCGCCCGAAAGCGCGAAGGTTTTTGTCGATGTAATTAAAGACTCAATACCAACGCCTGTTACGGAAAATTACCGGGAAATAACGGATATTCTTGACAATGCCCTTGAGCCGGTCTGGATGGGAAAAACTTCAGCCCAAAAGGCTATAAATGAAAAATTGATTAAAAAGCTGGAAAAAAATTTATGATTTATATTACCTGAGTTGCTAATTAGCCAAAACCGTCATTGCGAGGAGTGAAACGATACTTCGGCTTCGCTCAGCACAGGCTCCGCAATCCATAAAAACATTGCAGTTATATGGATTGCGAGTAGGGCACAAATCCTTCAGCGA
>JANQEB010000255.1 GCA_028278605.1 Candidatus Gastranaerophilales bacterium | reverse complement strand
TCCGGGGTTGAAGATATATGTGTCATCGCCTGAACTATCTGTTAGCGTGTCATTGCCTGAACCTGCACTGTAAGTGTCGTTTCCTGCATTTCCTTCAAGTATGTTACTTCCTGTATTACCTATAATTTCGTTGTTTAATTCATTTCCCGTGCCGTTAATATTATCTGTGCCTGTTAGTTCAAGATTTTCAACATTATCGAATAGTACGTAATTTACGCTTGATTGGACTGTATCATTACCCCTATCAATATATTCAATAACTTGGGCGTTTACGTTGTCAACAATATAAAGGTCATCGCCAAATCCACCGTCCATGGTATCCGCACCTGCCTGGCCGTCAATAATATTGTTGCCAAAGTTACCTGTTATCACGTTATCGAGCTCGTTTCCTGTACCGTTTATGTTATTAATTCCCGTTAATACCAGGTTTTCTACATTATCATTAAGTGTATAACTAAATCCTGCCTGAACTGTATCAGTGCCTTCATTGATGTTTTCAAAGACCGCATCAATTTCATCTACTTTATAAAGGTCATCGCCCGTTCCACCATATAATGAATCAGCGCCAATGCCGCCCTCAAGTGTATCGTTACCTTCCAGTCCATAAATATTATTATCAAGGTCATTACCAATAAGGGAATCATCACCTGGAGCTCCTGTTATGTTTATTGGGTCTGTTTCAACAAGCTCTTCAATTTCGTTAACGCCTAAAATGGTACCATCGGCAAACATTATGGTTTCAATCCTATTCTGCTCATTGGCATACCAGCCTTGCAATGTTATTCCGTTTGTTTCATTCAGGCTTACTGCAAGATTATTCCCGTCTTTTGCGAATGTTAAATTTTCACTCGTTATGCCTGAGCCGAATTTAATCGTATCGACTCCGTCGGAATCCTGAATAACATCCTGTCCATCGCCTTTTTTGAAGATATAAGTGTCATTTCCCGACGGGTCTGAAATCGTATCGTTTCCTTTTTTAGCCCAGAAAATATCGTTTTCTGCAGTGCCTGTTATGGCATTATCCCCGTCTGTTCCTTCATTTATTTCATTGATGGTAGTTTGAACATTATCTTTTGATAATTCCGTTCCATCGGCAAATTCAAAGATTTCTATCTTATAGTCGTCTGATTTATACCAATTATCGATTATTAATTTGTCTGTATATCCCTTTATGCTTGCAACCAGGTTATTTACATCCCTTGAGAATTCAATATCGTCAGAGGTTATGCTTGCTCCAAAAATAACTTTATCAAGGTTTCCCTCATTATCACTGAAGTCAGTTATATGAATCTGCCCATCTCCTCTATTAAAGAGGTAAGTATCGTTTCCTGCCAGGTCGAAAATGTAATCATTGCCGCCACCTGCTGCGTAAAAATCATTTCCACCATCATCAATTATTATATTATCATTGTTTTTGGCTATATAGGTTTCATTTTCTGCCGAACCTACTGTTATTTCATCATCATTAGCAGGTTTGATTAATTCATTCGCTACGTTAGTAATGATAGTACCGTTAGTAAACTCAAGATGTTTTAGATTACTTAAATCAAACTCATTTATTGCATTAGATGGTTTTATTATTGTTATTTTATCGCTTGTTCCGGCTATTGAGATTTGAATATTACCGTTTTCTTGCGTTAGTTCCAGGTCATCAGGGTTGATTCCTTCTGTAAACTTAAATTTTAATGTGTCAAGTAAGTCAGGCGTTATCTGTATAACATCCTGTCCGTCACCAGGATTGAAAATTACTGTTTTAGTTCCATAATAAGTAGAGTAAAAATAATCATTATATTTTATATAATCATTTCCCTGCCCGGCTTCAATTGTATCGTTTCCATTACCGGAATAATCATAATTTCTTGATGAGTAATCCTCTATATAATCATCACCCGGGCCTGCATTAATATAGTCATTTCCATTTCCTGGTTTTATTCTGTCATTACCTGATCCTGCATAAATATCATCATTATATATCCCTCCATATATATAATCATTACCTTCAGCGGAATTAATAATATTATGCCCACCTTTGACAGATATTGTATCGTTACCCCTGCCGGAATCAATATAATCATCTCCATTTCCCGCCATTATTCTATCCGGGCCATCATAAGTGTAAAATTTTTCAGCGGCAGGAGAGCCTTCAATGTTATTATATAAATCATTACCGTGATATTCAATAATTTGGGAATTGATTATATCTTTAGCAGTTAACTCAGTGCCATCACTAAATTTAAATAATTCAATATAATAGTTTTTATAAATATTACTAAATTTATAGCGGTCACTATAACGGAAAAATTTATCAATAGTTATTTGACCCTGACTATCTTTTATTTTTATTATTAAATCTTTATTATCAGCTGTGGTAAACTCTACATCGTCCTGTGTAATATTATCTTTGAAAACAAGAGTATCAATTTCATCTTGAACAGCATTCCCATAAGGATTTAGGTCATATATAGTGTCTTGTCCGTCTCCCCTGTGATAAACATAGGTATCCTGGCCTCCATTTCCTCTAAGTATATCATTGCCTTTGCCTCCAATTATTAACTCATCTTTTTCATTATAATTTCCAGAGGTAGAATTTCCATTAATTTCGTCATCTCCAGAGGTTCCCTGGAGGGTACTTCCCTCTAAAAATTCGTGCATTGTAAGATTAGAACCATCTGAAAAAACAAATTCTTCTATAATATATGACTTTTCAATCATATTGCCTGAAGCATAATAATCCTTAATAGTTATTACATCGTTATTATCAGATATATTAATAATCAGGTCTTCTCCGCTAGTCACAAATTCCAGGTCATTTGCAGAAATGTTTTCTCCAAATACTATTTTGTCATAACCGGCAGAGTCGTTTTGATGGATATTAATTATACTGTCAAATATCGTATCCTGGCCGTCTCCAAGGTTAAATATATAACTATCGTTTCCTGCTCCACCTTCAATATAATCATTACCCTTGCCGGCATATATTATATCGTTCCCGTTATATGCGTAAATACTATCATTACCGTCTAATCCATTTATTGAATCATGTCTCAAAGAACCGATTATTTCATCATCATTTTGTGTTCCTTCATAATTTAAACTTTCATTTAAATATTCTAAAGGCTTAAATCCATAATAACTTACAAAATCGAATATATTATCAGCAAAATCAAATTTAAATGTAGAACTTGAATAATAATTATCAGGATTAAAGAAATCTAAGATTGTTAGTTGATCTTCCGTATCTTTTATAGATAAAATTAGGTCTCTTCCTTCTGCTGTTACTTCAATATCATCAGAAAATATATAACCAGTATTTGTCTTTATAGATTCAAATGTGTTATTTTGGTAAATTTTATCATAATCATAAATCGAGAAATGAATTTTGTTAGTCCCCGTATAAGAGCCTATATCTTTATTGTCTACTATGGTATCCTGGCCTGAACCTTTTGAAAAATAATAATCATCATAACCGAGTCCCCCGCTTAAAAAATCATTCCCTGTCCCGCCACGTATACGGTCTTTACCACTTCCTCCATATATTAAATCGTTTCCTGCTCCCCCATAAATTATGTCATCTCCGTCTTCTCCGTAAAGAATATCTCCGCCTTGCCCGCCGACGATCTCATCGCTTCCAGCTTCTCCGTAGATAATATCAATGCCGCTATCACCATAAACCTTATCACTGCCCCATAAAGCACGTATTACATCATTGCCTTTACTGCCTACGATTGTTTCAGATCTATTAGTGCCGTCAATATCCAGACCCTTCACTAACTCTGTACCGTCGTTAAATTGCAGAATAGGCGTTTTATAGGTACCGTCAGGGTTTAGTATTGTAATACTGTCTGTAGTGCCCTGTATTGTGAGTAAAATGTTATTTCCATCCTGAGTAACTATCACGTCTTCAGGATTAATGCCGGCACCCAACTGTATTGTATCAGCATCAACGCCGGCTTGAATCGTGTCATTGCCGTCTCCGAGGTTAAACACGTAAAAATCAATTCCTTCACCGCCATCAAGAAGGTCATTGCCAGCACCGCCGATTATAATGTCGTGACCGGCTCCGCCGTTGAGTTCGTCATCTCCTGATGAACCTTCCAGGTAGTCAATTCCTTCACCGCCGTCTATAGTGTCGTTGCCTTCCCCGCCGTAAATAGTATCTTCAAATTCATTGCCCTGTATGGAGTCGTGCCCCTCTCCACCGTAAATCACGTCTCTGTAGTTGCCTCCGAGAATGGTATCATTACCTATGCCACCTTCTACGTAATCGTTATCACAACCTGCATCTATGTAGTCATCGCCTTCACCGCCATAGATTGTGTCCCTGTGGTTGTTGCCGTAGATCTCATCATCTCCCTCATTGCCTATGATAAGGTCATCGCCAAAATCCCCGGTGATTGTGTCATTGCCGGAAGCGCCGATGATTGCGTCGTTTCCGTCATTGCCTGTAATATGGTCATTTCCGTCTTTACCATCTATATAATCACCAAGGCTGGTTCCATTCAGGGTATCGTCACCTACTGTGGCGCTTATGTAATTCTTGTCTAAATTGTCCAGGATTAACTTTAATTCAGGACTTTGCCCGGCAAAAGAATTATAAAATTCCTGATAATTAGAAGAATCTATAAGGTTTAAATATTTGAAAGTTCGGGCAAATTCACGAAGTAAATCCTTACCTGAGCCAATATCAGCATCTATTGCGTTTTGTATTTCAGGAATAACATCCGTAAGATCTATTCTTACGTCATTTGCATCGTTATCCCAGGAGTATGAAAATTTCCCAAAAAAGTTTTTAAGATGTGTTTGAGCAATTAATTGAGCGTAAACATCCTCTTTGAGCATATAAAATGCTTCATTTAAAAATGAAGGGGCGTTGCCGACTACCCTGCTATTTTCATCTCCTGCAAAATAGCGCCCCACAAATCTTTCAAGCGCATTTAACTTTCTCGCATTAAAATTCCCCCTGCTATCAGGGTCAATATTTTCACCTTCCGTCCATTTTATGATGATTTCGTCAACAAGGTTGAATCTCTGCATTAGGTCTGTTTCATTAGCAAATGCCCCGACCAGAGTCTGTAGCTCTCCGCTTTCGTCTCTTGCCATTGCCTGGTGCAGGGAATACATGTTTCCCGAAGCCTGGACTTCAGGAAACTGCTCTATTTCTGACGGTACTTCCATGAGTTCTACGGGTATAGTATATTTTGGATTGGTTGCAAATATATAGTCCCCCATTAAACCTATTGTATTATCAGTTCTTTTGAAAACCCCTATTCTTGAGAGCGTATTACCGGAGGAATCAACTTTATTGGTTGTTCCATATTTAAGGTTCAACGACTTAATGCCTGCTTCATCAAGGGAAATAAGATTTCCATTGCCTTTAAGGACTTTAATCCGAGCAAAACCAGCGTCGTTTTGGTCAACTTTGCCATCGTTGTTGCTGTCAAACTGTGCTAATGCTTCAAACCCTGTAGATGCCCTTTGTCCGTTATCAAGCACGAATTCACCGCCGAGGAGTTCCGTTCCGTTGTTAATTATGCCATCGTCGTTTACATCAACTGCAAGTATGCCGTCATCTTTGCCTACCCAGCCGGTCAGTTCAGCAAAGCCGTTGTTATCATTGTCAAAGTACACGCCGTCAGAAGTGCCGACCGTTTCTATGCCGTCGCCGTCAAGATCAACAAGGAGAGGGTCTCTGCGGATAAAGTTTGAAGTTTCCGCATCGTTAAACTTATTCTCAAATTCACCCGGAATTTGATCTTCCGGCGGTGGGGGATCGGGATTATCTTCGTCGAGCAGTTCTATGCCCAGTCCATTGTTATTAAAGTCTTTGATCCTTACTGAGTCAGATTTACTATATTTTATTATTAAATCTGCTCCGTCTTTATAATATTCATTGCCGTAGCTATCTTGCCAATAGGTTAAGCTTAAGGTTTTATCTTCTACTTTGTAGGCTTTATTCAGGGTATTCGTATTGATTTTCACCTTACCCTGTTTGTCGGAGTCTATTATTACATCCTGCCCGTCCCCTTTTTCGAATACGTATGTGTCATAA
>JANQEB010000246.1 GCA_028278605.1 Candidatus Gastranaerophilales bacterium | reverse complement strand
ATTTACTTAACTGTGCACTAGATCTCAGAAACTTCATGAGATTGTTACAGAGCTATTTATTATCAATTACAACTTATCAGTTCGTACTTGAGCATTACCTTTATTTTAATGATAAAATTTTTATAAATAAATTAATCCGATCACGAATTCTATACTTGATAAGTAGTTTTGCCCTGATCTTTCACCAGGAGGAATAAATTGAAACAAAATTTGAATTTTCTGGCTACAGCAGTAGGAAGTTTACCTCATACTGACCCTGAAGAAGCGGTTGAAATGATATTTAACACGTTTTCTGATGCCCCGGTGCTTCCGCAACTGGCAAAAGTCTGCCCAAAGGAAGATATGACTTCCCAGTTGAACGAGAATATCCCCGGAGTTGTCTACGATGAAACCGATAAACGCTGGTATATAGACCAGGAATCAGAGACGTTTTTCGAGCAAATCGAGGAGTTTTTCCTTGACTATGAAAATATTGTAAATGAAAATGACCTCGAATCACTTGAGAAATATGCCATATCAGAAAGTCATTGTTCTGCATTGCCTTATTTCCTGAAAAAACTTGCAGCTGTAAAGCCGGCTTATGTAAAAGGACAGATAATCGGGCCTTTTACATTCGGGACTTCGCTTGTAGACAGGGAGAAAAAATGCGCTTTCTACGATGAGACCCTGAAAGAAATTATTACAAAGGCATTAACCTTAAAAGCCCTGTGGCTGGTTAAAAAATTCCGCGAGGCATCCCCGGAATCAAAAATAATCCTGTTTATGGATGAGCCGACAATTTCGCAGTACGGGACTTCGGCATTTATCACAGTTAAAAAAGAAGACCTGGTATCCTGTTTCTCGGAAATTGCAGCCGCATTAAAAGCCGCAGGTGTGCTATCCGGAATTCATTGCTGCGGAAAAAGCGATTGGTCAGTGGTTATAGAAAGTAACATTGATATACTTAACTTTGACGGCTTTTATTTCGGGGAAAGTTTAGGGCTTTACTCAAAAGAGATAGCTAATTTCCTTAATAACGGCGGTAAAATTGCCTGGGGAATTGTTCCCACGCTGGACGTTGATTCCCTTGAAGTTGCGACAGAACAGTCTTTAACGGAAAAATATGAAGAAGCTATTTCATACCTTGTAAACAAGAATATAAACAAGGATGTAATTCTTGAATCAACTATAATCACACCTTCCTGCGGTGCAGGCAGCCTGAACAGGCAACAGGCAGAAAGAGCTATGCAGCTTACGGCAGCCCTTGCAAAAGCTTTGAGCCTTAAATACCCGGATAAAACGGAAAAAGCATTAACCTGACGCGCATAAAGCTAAAATGTCAAACATGACAATATACAATACAGAGGAAAATAGCAAATAACGAACAATTAAATTTATGACAATCACAATAGCAGTAACAGGAAAGAGTGGAAGCGGCAAAACAACAGTGGTAAAATCACTGGTCAATGCTCTTCACGCTCATTACCCGGAAAAATCCGTACTTCTGGTTGATAATGACTTGAGTTGTGAACTTGCCAATGCTTTTGGGATTGAAATCAAAAAAAACATAAATTCAATAAGAATAGGAAAATACAGCTATCACCACTCTGAACGAATGCAGAAACACGAGGTTGTAGAGTGGGCAATTAATGATATGGTACTTAATCTCTATGATGAAATAGACCTTGTAGTTGCAGGCGCGCCGTTTACAAAGGGATGCACCTGTGTAACCGACCAGTTTATTGATGATGCAATGGTTGACCTGATCAAAAGCTATGACATCGTAATATTTGACTGCGAATACGATCTTGAATACCTTCATAAACTTGTTGATTACCCGCTGGATACGACTTTGATTATTGCAGATACCAGCGTTTCCTCAGTATATTCAGCGTCAAAAATCAAGGAATCCTCTATGAGGTTTGCTGCACAGGGACAAATTGGCGTAATTATCAACAAGGTTAAGGATAACCGGGTTCCTGACAATATAGCGGCGCTTCTGATTGAAAATGACATTAAAATGATTGGAATGCTCCCTTATGACAAGGACCTGGAATTCCAAAACCTCATGAGGGATTCGGAAATTCTTACACAGGCCGTGGATGAGCTTATGTTCAGGCTAAACCTGTCTATCCTGGGTTATTGACCTGCATTTTCGGCAGGCTTCGCCTGCCGCAGAAAGATTGCCACGTCAATGCTTTTTAAGTATATTCAGTTTTAGAAATATTTATTTTTTTTTAAAAAAAAGCACCTCCTCACAATGACAGCAAATAAAGGATTAATAAATGGTAAATTTGATTAACGGCAGGGAATTATCAGAAAAAATTGTAGGTAAAATTGCCCTGGAAGTAAAAAATTATGATAAAAAACCCGGCTTAACCGTAATAATTGTAGGTGAAGACCCGGCTAGCAAGATTTATGTCAATAAAAAGAAAAAAACCGCTGAAAAAACAGGGTTTAATTCAGAGATAATCGAGCTTCCTGATAATGTTAGCCAGCAGGAACTGGAAAAATACATTGATGAACTTAACAATAACAGTGCTGTTGATGCTATCCTTGTCCAGTTGCCTTTACCAGAACACATAAATACCTATGAGATTCTTGAAAAAATCAAGCCGGAAAAAGATGTTGACGGTTTTCACCCTGTTAATGTAGGCAGGCTGGTAATTGGACTTGACCCATATGCGGTTTCCTGTACTCCATTTGGGGTAATAAAGCTTCTTGAGGAGTATAATATTGAAATTGAAGGCAAAAATGCAGTTATCATAGGCCGTTCCAATATAGTTGGAAAACCTATGGCATCGCTTCTTCTGAACAAGAATGCAACGGTAACAGTATGTCATAGCAGGACAAAAAACCTTGCAGAAGTGTGCAGCCGGGCTGATATCTTGATTTCAGCTGTCGGCAGGCCTAAATTCGTTAAAGCGGAGTGGGTAAAACAGGGCGCAACTGTTATAGACGTCGGGACCAACAGGACTGAAGAAGGAAAACTTGTCGGGGATGTTGATTTTGAAGAAGTTTCAAAAAAAGCGGCATATATTACGCCGGTTCCCGGCGGAGTCGGGCCAATGACAATCGCTATGCTGCTAGCCAACACACTGGAACTTTTCAAATTACACAACAAATAAGTAGGAGGCAAAAATGAAATTAATCGGTGAAAACATACATATAATCTCAAAAAAGAACAAAACAGCAATTGAAAACAGGGATTCTGCTTTTATAATTGATATGGCTAAAAGACAGGCTGATACGGGAATTGACTGGATCGACCTGAATATCGGCCCTGCAAGAAAGTCATGGGCCGGGACAATGGACTGGCTAACCAGTACTATCCTTGCTGAAATGGATGTTAACCTCTCTTTTGACACAACAAACCCTGCTGAAATGCAAGCCGGGCTTAAAGCGCATCCAAATCCTGAAAACTGTCTTCTCAACAGCGCAAGCGGCGACCCTGAAAGGCTGGAGAGCGTAACACAGCTGGCCGCTGATTATAACAGCAGCCTGATAGCTTTGACATTGAACAATGAAACAGGAATCCCAAAAGACCCGGACGGCAGGATAGAAATAGCTTCTGTTATACTCGAAAGAACAATGGGACTTGGAATTGATAATTCAAAAATTTTTCTTGACCCGCTGGTTTTACCGGTAAATGTTGACCAGGCCCAGGTAATGGCAGCCCTGGATTCAATCAGGGTTTTTAAGGAATCCTTTGACCCGCCGGTTATGACAACTATAGGGCTTTCCAACATATCAAACGGCAGCCCAAAGGAAGTCCGCCCGCTAATTAACAGGGTTTTTTGCGTAATGGCAATGGGCTGCGGGTTAGATTCGGCAATTGTAGATGCTTTTGATAGTGAACTTTTAAGGGTGATCAAAGTTATTAAAACCCAATGCGCACAAAAAGAATCAGATAGCCTGCTTATCAGCCTGTATAACTTAATGCGGGAATTCGGCGAATTTGAGGAGTTGTCTTACAACAAAGATAACCCCGAAGAAGTTGAAATTTACAAGACAGCAGAAGTTTTGTTCAATAAAAATATTTACGCCCATAATTACGCTGAATGCTAGTACTCTGTTAAATTAATTTTGTCCGTCATCCTGAGCCCACCCCACCCATGGTGGGGGGTGGCCGAAGGATCTCAGGTAATGAGATTCTTCGCC
>JANQEB010000245.1 GCA_028278605.1 Candidatus Gastranaerophilales bacterium | reverse complement strand
GGCGAAGAATCTCATTACCTGAGATCCTTCGGCCACCCCCCACCATGGGTGGGGTGGGCTCAGGATGACGGACAAAATTAATTTAACAGAGTACTAGTGGGTTTTAAGGGTGCCGTTAATGGCGGTTATGAACATGCCAGCCTCAAAATTAATTTATTGGACCTGTCCTGTTTCAGTTCGTTTTTGCTCATACTTTTGTCTTTTTTCATTTAATAATTGATATCTTATTTCATATCTATAATGTCTTTGATGATATCAATGTTCAACATAATTGTCAACATGATCATAAAAAAATTAACATATAATTATGTTGAACATCAAAGAAGAAATACAAATTTTATTATTAAGAAGGGGATTATCAATGCGTCGCCTCATTGGCCATATGGAAAATGAAGGTTACGAGATGCCAAGTATCGGTAATCTTTCAAGAATGTTATCAAGAAAAACCATTCGCTTTGAGAAGGTTCAGGAAGTTCTGGACTTTTTAGGCTATGAACTCGAGATTAAGCCTAAAAAGTAAAAAGGTTGGATGTTTTCCTGTTGTAACTGACAAATAGCGTCATTGTGAGGCATAAAATTTTGCTGTTAAGCGGAGAATCAACGTCCAAAATAATCTTTCTTCAAATATAGCAGGTAAAAATATTGTTTCATAAGTGAATTATATTTGTATATAAGGAGATACATGACTCTAAATGACGAATATGACTTACTCTGCACTACAAAAAACCTATTTTACATATTTATCAATGTATTTCTTAATATCAAACTTTGATCTGGCGCCGTTGTAGCTCATATAACGAATTTTCCCGAATATAGGCCTCTCTTTCCATGCCCTGTCGTGAACCCCGCCTATACTCCAGGCGATTCCCGTATAACCATTGGGGTCCCTGCCGTCAATTTCGTACTTGTCATTCAGGTAAACCGCAAATTCCATTGCCTGCTCAGGTGATTCTGTCCACTCAAGAATCTTTTTTGCCCAGTACATACGCATATAACCATGCATTTTGCCTGTTTTGACCATTTGCAGCTGGGAAGCATTCCATAAATCATCGTGAGTCCTTGCCAGTTCAAGCTCTTCACAGGAATACAGGTATTCCCGCAAGTCATTTCTGTGTTTGTTTAACGTCGCTTTTGCCCAGTCCTTGAAACTGTCGGTGTTATCATAGTTTTTATTGTAAAAACAGAAATTATCAGCAAGTTCCTTTCTGACAACGATTTCCTCGATAAAGGCGTCTTTTGAGTCATCATTTGCACTGGAAGCCATGACTTCCATTACAGCCCGCTGTGAGCATATTTGCCCAAAATGAAGATAGGCAGACAGGTTTGAGAGAGCGTCTTTTGTAGGGTCGTTTCTGTCCCCGGCAAAGATATTAAGCTTATTATCAATAAAATACCTTAAAACTTTTGCTGCCTCATCTTCTCCTGGTTTTAACCAGGTTATTGGCTCTACGGAACAGTCAACTTTCAAAGATTTCCTAACTTTATCCCAGTCTGTCAGTGGGATTTCCTGCTCAGGAAGATATGGGTGTTTTTCAACGCGCGGGAATTTATCAAGGTAATCATAAAGCTTTGCCCTGATTTTGGGCCTTATGGTATAAGCCCCGTATTCCTGCTTATCCGAAGTTTCCCGGCAGGGGACGATGTTATGCGCATCAACTTCGGTTATGGTGATATCAGTCCGCTCCATTACCTGGTTAAGCCAGTGTTGTTTTATTTTTAACGGGTCAAAATCAGTAACCAGCTGATCTATATTGAACATCCGGATTAGCTCCGGTATATTTTCCCCGGGCTGGCCGGTTGCCAGGACAAAAGGAATATTTTTCTTTCTTAACCCGGTTTCAAGCTTTTTTAGGCCCCCTATCATAAAGTCATATTGCCTCAGGGTAGCGCCGAGGAATTCCGGCACAAGGTTGAAAAAAACATAAAGCGGCTTTTTTCGCTCAATTGCAAGTTGAACGGCATGGATTAATGCCCGGTTGTCATTTGCCCTCTGGTCCCTGCTCATCCAGTAAGCCGTGTTTCCATCGGAAAACTTTGCTTTCTTTAAAATTTTTGCTCGTTTTTCCCGCATTTTACAGTTTTGCGCAACTAATTACCTGTATCTGAAATTATTGCATATTTATAATTTGCTCCCTATAGGAAAGCGATTAGTTTTATGAATTTACCCGACTAATCCGGCGCCGCCGGAAGTGCCTATTCTGTCAACTCCAAGCTCTATCATACGTTGTGCCTGTTCAGGTGTTTTGATGCCCCCGGATGCTTTTACTTTGATCCCTGCACCCTTAGCTTTTTCAATGAGGAATTTTACGTCCTGCTCTGTTGCCCCAAAAATTTTATCAGGGTTGCCGTCTTCATAAATAAAGCCGGTTGAGGTTTTATAGGTTACTGATGGCTCAAAACCAATTTTATCTTCCAGTGATTTTTTTGCCAGCATTATCCGGTCTGCTATATTTTCTTTTTGCTCATGGTCTAAAATACCGGTTTCCATGATAAATTTAACAGGCACTTGGTGAACAGGGGTATTGACGGTTTCCAGGATTCTATATGACTCATCAAATATTTTATCTGTGTTTTCGCTTATAGCTGCCGGAATATTTATTACTGCATCAAGTTCATCCGCTCCCAGGCTGACTGCATTTTCTGCTTCCCTGACTTTTTCATCAACAGGGATATTCCCAAGCTCCATATAAGCCTGGCTTTTTGACATTTTTGCCCTGGGAAAGCCTATTACAGTAGCTACTTTTACATTACTGCCTTCAAGGTTTTTCCTTGCCCGTGTAATCTGCTCAGGCCTTACGCAAACAGCCGGGAAAGCGTTTTGCCTTGCTTCCCGGCAGACTTTATCAACTCCCTGTCGGTCAGCAGCTTCATCATTAATATTCAAGTACGTATTATCAACGGTATTAGCTATTTTTCTTTGTTGTTGCGTTAAGTTTGCCTTAAATACAGACAAATCGGTGTTTGCTTTTTTCATTACTTTAACTTCTCCTGATTACAAGTTTTATTCTGCTCAATAAACTCCAGTTTATCTCCGGTTTTTGTGCCGGTTTCCGAGATTACGCCAGAGGGAAGTTCAATTACACTATAAGCTGAAAAACAAAATTTTGGCCATGTCCAGGGTTTTACTGCTTTTGCAAGATATTTAACTTTATTTTTTTTGTCTGTAAACACTGCATCAAACTCGAATTTCATGAAAAAAGAGTGGATATTGTTGCAGGGAATTATGTGTAAACCCTCGCCTTTTTCCAGTTTATCCCGGCCAAGAAGTCCTTTCATCCGCTTAAAAGGATTATCTGCAACTTCAATTTTTTCTGCCAGGATTTGATTATTTGTTTTATTTATTAGTTTCATGGTTTCTATAATAATATTTATTTATAAAATTGTGTTTAAAAATAGTGGGAACTTAATAAGTTTATTACAAAATTCCGGAAATCAGAATTTATAGATTAATGGGGACGGTAATATTATTTATGTAACCCCAATGACGGGTTCAAAATTTTTTTAAAAATCCTTAAAACGCCCTTGCGAAGCAGGCGGTGCTGTCCGCGTTTTCGCAGCGAAGCAGGCGGTGCTGTCCGCGTTTTCGCAGCGAAGCAGGCG
>JANQEB010000194.1 GCA_028278605.1 Candidatus Gastranaerophilales bacterium | reverse complement strand
ACTGATAAATACCTATGCAATTATCCCGGTGCGGTAGCAGCATGTCATGCACTGAACGGAGCCAATCCCGCACAATACGGAGAGGGCTGCAGTGATGGTGAATGCACAGAAAACTCAACAGGCTGGCGCCTACCGACAGAGGATGAATTGAGTAGATTGCGTGAAGATCCCTCCATAGACAGCAAGCTTATCCCTAAAGCATATAATATTCTTTTGCTTTGCGATGGACTTAACGGAGGAGTCGGCTACGGACCGCAGCACCGTTGCGCTCCTTATGGTGGCTGTACTGGCTCGGTCGATACTATTTGTAACCCGCATTCCATATGGACGTCAAAAGATTTGCCTGAGGACCCACACTACTACTACTACATGGCTGACTGGAAAAAAACTACCATCCATCATCCGCTCACTCACGCGGTTTCTGTCCGATGTGTCAGGAGTTTATTATGATTTAGTAACCGCTACCAAATTTTTTGTTACTTCCTTAAATACTGTCTTAAAGGAAGATTATTCAAGGATAAGGGTTAATCCAGGCATAATGTCTCGCTTAAAGAGCTTCGCTTTAAACATTTTAAGAGCCAATAAAGTCAATAATATCAAGAGGAATATATTTAAAAACTTCCTGGATTTAAACCGGGTATTGAAATTAAAGTGGATTTATTAGAATTGAACAGCCCTGATAAATTAATTAACCTGAGTTGCTAATTAGCCAAAACCGTCATTGCGAGGAGTGAAACGACGAAGCAATCCACTTGAGTCTACTTGGTGATGGATTGCTTCGCCCGCCCCGCCCATGGCGAGTACTGGGCTCGCAATGACAAATCACGTATTTTTATACCACTGCCTAAAATAGTTTTTATTGCATTGTTCAAAATCTTTGAAGACAGGTGACTTCTGCTTATTCTCTTTGCAAAGCCCTTTCTTGTAAGACATTCAATATTATATTCCTGCTCGTACATCATACCGACTCCAACAGCAGGCTTACTGACAAGCGCCGCTGTCATAACAGTTCCTATTCCACCATGAATAACAGATAAATCTGCCATTTTACTTACTTCAAGAGCAGGCACCCAGTCTGTAACTATTACATTTTCAGGAATACATACATTCAAATCTTCAATTTTGTTCTTTACAGGAGCTATAACGTTAAAAGTTTGCCCCTTAAAACCCTCAATTACTTTTTTCATAATCTGTGGTCGGCCAGAGCTTCCCATTCCAAAATATATTATAGGCTTTTCTTTTGGAAGATTTTTGCTGATTTTGCGCAAGAAAATTTGCCTTCTGTGCATAACAGTGCGATTCTGTAAGTATTAATATTGTTCATAACTACATCCTGATACTTCTTTAAATTTTTGACGAATCAGGATGTTACTTTTTTAGGCTTTTATTTTATTCTGCGTAAGTACTATCTTTAAAAATCCCACCCGGCCCGCTCTGATAGAACTTTAATGATTTCCGCAATGATTATGGGTACAGCTATTAACTCCGGTTTCTAAAATTCCGTTTAAATAATCTATAACAATTTTTTCAGGACTTTTAGACGGACACCCTGCTATTACTTTAACACCCTGTTGTACAAATAATTGCTGGGCTCTGTTCCCCATACCCCCGGTAAGAATAATCCCAGCTCCCTGTTCTGCAACCCAGGGAGGAAGTATTCCAGGTTGGTGCGGTGGCGGTATAATTTTTTCTGTTGCGATAATTTCCTTTGTCTCTTCGTTAACCTCAACAAAAGTAAACATTTCACAGTGGCCAAAATGCTGGCATAATTTACCATTAGCTGTTGGAATTGCAAATTTCATTTAATTTCTCCCATATTTGTATTAACTGTACTGATGTTTCATTATTAGAATATTCTATTAATGTTAATTCTTTTATCATAGCTTCAGTAAACTCGTTTGTGTAAGGAATTTTCCCTACAACACCTATATTCCCTTCCCTGCAAAAATCCTCTATTTGTCCTGTTAATTCAAGGTTAAGGTCGTACTTGTTTATGCATATACAGACAGGAATTTTAAAATGCCTGGTAAGCTCATAAACCCGCCTGGCATCATGAATAGCTGACATTGTAGGCTCAGTTACGATAAGAGCAAGATTAGCTCCTGAAATAGATGCTATAACAGGGCAGCCAACTCCCGGAGAACCGTCAATTATTATTAATTCGGCATTTTCTCTCCCGGCAACCAGCCTTGCATGATTTCTTATTTTAGTTACAAGCTTTCCTGAGTTATCCTCAGCTATCCCAAGTTTTGCATGTATTAATTTTCCAAACCTTGTTTCAGACTCAAACCACTCACCTGATTTTTTATCAGTCATTTCAACAGCATTTTCCGGGCAGAAATGTGCGCATACAGAACAACCTTCGCATTTTATCCCATCAATTTTTATTGAGCTGGAAATAGCGTTAAAACTGCATAAGTCAATACATTTACCACAGCAAGTACATTTGTCAGGATTAATCCTGGCCAGCTTTCCTGCGTAAAAGTCTTCTTTATAAACTGTTTCAGGTTTTAAAACAAGGTGAAGGTCTGCTGCATCAACATCACAATCAACCATTACCTTATGTTTTGCCAGCGCAGCCAGGGAAGCTGTAATGCTTGTTTTGCCTGTTCCTCCTTTACCGCTTATTATTACTAATTCTTTCATTTAAATTTTCAAATATCTCCTTATATTCAGGTATTTTTTCAATAATTATCCCGCCTGTTGAATAGTATTCAGCTATTTTTTTATCATCAGGGATTTTAGCAAGAATCTCCATATTTTTCTTTGCCGCAAAATCTTCTATTAAATGGTCATTATAAGAGGACTTATTAATAACTATTCCGGCGTTAAACTTCAATTTTTTAACTACATCAACAGCGAGCTTTAAATCATAAAGTCCAAAAGGAGTAGGTTCTGTAACTAAAATTACATAATCAGCCCCTTCTATTGCGGCAATCATGGGGCAGGAAGTCCCCGGAGGACAGTCAATTATTTCAACATCCGCACTATTTCCTTTTTCTTTTACAGCATTGATTAAAGGTGGGGACATCGGCTCTGCGATTTTAGTTTTGCCATGAATAAAATGTAGGTTTCCGGACTTTGCCTCCTGGACTTCACCAATTTCTTTTTGCGCTTTTACCAGAGCCTTTTCAGAGCAAATGCGCCAGCATCCCCCGCAATTATGGCAAAGTTCAGGAAAAACCATAATACTGTTTTTAATTAATGCCAGAGAGTTAAACTGGCAAATTTCAGTGCATTTCCCGCACCCTGTGCATTTTTCATTATCTGCTTCAGGAACAGGCAGAAATATTTTTTGAGTACTTTTAATTTCAGGTTTTAAAAATATGTGGCAATTAGGTTCTTCAACATCACAGTCAAGTAAGCAAACATTTTTATTCATTTTTGAAAGCAAATACGCAAGATTAACTGCTAAAGTACTTTTACCTGTTCCGCCCTTGCCGCTGGCTATAGCTATTTTCACTATTTAATCCTCTTTCTGCGCCGTGGCCAAACCAGCCTCTGCGCCTTCCGAATCCAAATGCTGCAATCGCACCTGCTATTACCGGTATTCCATAAGCCAGGCAATTTCCAAATCCCCTGCCTGTAAACGGGCCCTGGCCCATTGGTCCTGTACCATCTTTTCTTGGCATAATTATCTCCTTTTCTTGCAGGGTTTTATACCCAATGACCTTTAACGTCAGCTTCAAGTGCCTGCTGAAGCTCATTATTTTTATATTTTTCAATAACTTCTTTAATAGAGCCTTCTGCTCCTACAAATATTTTTATACCGGCAGCGGAAAGGACTTTAAAGGCTTTTGGACCGCAATGCCCTGTTATTAAGGCACCAACATTCTGATTTACAACGATTTGAGCAGCCTGGACCCCTGCACCCTGCATTGCATTTAAATTCTGTTCATTATTAACAAATTCAAACGATTCTTTTTCCAAATCGTAAATTATAAACCCACTTGCCCTGCCAAACCTTAAATCAACAGCAGAATCTGAAGTATCTGCTGTTGAACTTACAGCAATTTTCATAGTATACTCCTAATTGAAACTTATTATTATAATAAGACTTAACAATTATAATTGTCAAGTGAGTTAGATATGGAAGTTGATGAAAATTTACCTGTATATCCCATGGGGGTAGCAGCCCAAATTCTTAATGTTCACCCAAGAACATTAAGAATTTATGAAGCTGAGGGGTTGATAAAACCTCAAAGACAGGGAGGAAAAAGGTTTTTTTCAAAAAACGACCTTGTCAGGATTGAGTGTTTAAGAAAACTTATTCATGAAGAAAACCTTAGCATTCCCGGCATCAAAAAGCTTCTTGAATTTACACCTTGCTGGAAATTAAAAGACTGTCCTAAAGAAACTCGCTCTAAATGTTGTGAGCTAACCGGAAAAAAGAGAAGGTGCTGGGAGTTTTCACAAAAAACATGTGAAAAATCTTGTCAACACTGTGAAATTTATTTAAGGAAAAAGTAAGCTTTCCTTTTTAAGCTAAGTAACCCCAATGACGGGTTAGTTATTTTTAAAAATTCCTTAAAACGCCCTCCCAGCCCGCCCCAGAGGAGGGCGCGCGGCTCTGCGTTAGCGGGAGCATAGCCTCATTCATGCAGCCGCGCGCCTCTTTTCTATAAATTTTAAGGAATTTTTATCAAGCTATAATTCATTTTTTGCTAACCCGTCATTGGGGTTAATTAACTCGAGTTAATTAATTTTCCTTATGTCATTGCGAGGAGGGCACAAACCCTTCGCTGAAGGGTTTGTG
>JANQEB010000089.1 GCA_028278605.1 Candidatus Gastranaerophilales bacterium | reverse complement strand
ATAAAAGCATAGAAGCCTCACATAGAGACTTCTTACAGGATTTCTATATGAAAAAATATACTAATCAAGACATTTTCGAGCTAGTTGCGTAAGTCCTGTATTAATATAGAAGGAGAGCCTAAAACAATATGCAGCACTCCCGGCTTCCCGGGGTGGGATGAGCTTATTCAAGAGATTATGGGCAGTAGAATAGATACCACTTTAAATAAGTAATCTTAAAATGAAGTTAATGAACATAAATCGGTATGCGTAAGCAGAGAGCGACATTTTCGAAAAATCCGACCCGGTCGGATTTTTCGAAAACTAACTCATTTTAGTATAACTACTGTTCTGATTCATTAATTAACCTGAGCTTCCTCCCAGTTGCCAAGTTTGATTTGCTTGACCACAATTTGGCCTTCCCTGAGGACCTGGACATTTATGGTATCATTAACTTTTTTTTCCTTAATTGCCTGCTGGACTGCTTTTGGGTCAGTAAACCTTGTCCCGTCGATTCTCTGCAAAATATCTCCCGCTTCCAGTCCAAAGTTAGCGGCCGGGCTTCCGGGCATTACTTTGCTTATCACAACGCCTTCTGTTTCTTTCGGGACACCAAGCGCCTTTGCAAATTCTTCTGTTATAGGGCTCATTGCAATTCCAAGCCATGGGTGGCCTATGGTTTCGCCTGATTTTAGCTGTTCAACTATCTTTTTAGCTGTGTTAACAGGGATAGCAAACCCAATGTTCTGGGCAGTCCCCATGATTGCAGTGTTAATTCCTACGACTTCGCCTTTGATATTAAGAAGAGGCCCGCCGGAATTTCCAGGGTTAATTGCAGCATCTGTCTGAAGGAAACTTACATTGGATAATTCAGGAATATCCCTGCTTACAGCACTTATTATTCCCAGGGTAACAGTGTGGTCAAGGCCATGTGGGCTTCCTACCGCTATTGCCCATTGACCTGTCCTTATTTTGGAACTATCGCTAAGTTTTGCAGGTGTTAAATCCTTTTGATCAATTTTTATTACTGCAAGGTCGCTATATTTATCTTTGCCTACAAGTTTTGCAGGATATTCTTTTTGGTCTTTTGTTTTAACTGTTATTTCTGAAGCATTCTGAACCACGTGATAATTAGTCAGAATGTAGCCGTCCTTAGTAATAATTGTCCCGGAACCGTTCCCTGTGGTTCTTCTGTTTAGAGGAGGTCTTGGAAAATTAAATTCATGGGGTTCAAACCCGAAAAAATGCTTAAAAAATTCATCCTCAAAAAAGAACTGACGGGGATCCTGAACTATTTTTTGCTCGACTTTCGTTGTTATATGGACAACAGACGGTGAAATTTCCTGAACTATATCTGCAATTACATCTGTACTGTAAAAGGAGTTTTTTTCAACATTAGCCTGAATTTTTGATTCCGGACACTCGCAATTACCTGATGGGGCTGCCGGTGTCGGTAAATTTGACGGAATTATGAAAAAACTTAGAGTGGTTGAAAAAAATGTACAAATAAAGATGATTACTAAACTTTTTAATAGCTCTCTTTTTAAGTCAGAATTGAATTTCATAATGTGCCTCCCTTTTTCAATTTCTGAATTTTATTTTTCCTGATTATAATTTTACCGGTCAAAGGTTTTTAGTAAAGTATTTGGTAAAATGATTTTAATTAAATTTTTGCATAAAAATATAATTAACCCGAATCTCTAATTAACTCGAATCACGAATTGTATTTTTTGAAATTATCTCAAAATCTATATGGAATTGTTAAAGGCGAAGCCTTTAACTTTCCTTTAGAGTAGCTGAGGGTGGGGACTTTGAGATAATTTCACCCGGCTATTACAGGGTTTTACGTATTTCGTAATTCGAGTATAGAATAATAGAAACTTATAAATAAAGTTCCAAGCTAAAAAGAATATTTTGTCTTTATACCAAACCTCTCACTGTCAGTATTACCCCACTGCTCACCCCTTCTTACTGAAGCATCAAGCTCCAGCCTGAGATGTTCGCTGTTAATAAGCGGGGTTTGCTTAAAAGAATACTCAAAACCAAAATTGCTTTCTGTAGAGTCGGTTTCCTGGTACTGCTTAAACCCGGCTTTAATGCTCAGGTAGTCTGTTAGCGTAAATTTATTTGAAAAATGCCAGCTATCAGAGATTTGGGTATCATATAAACCCCTGTTTTCTCTTAAGAACTCGCCTTTTATAGCAAGGCGGCTGAACCGGTAGCCGGTAAATAGGCTGTAAGTGTCTTCCCTGTTTAAATCATTTTCAACTGCGTACCGGTTGGTAAAATACCCGCCTCCTAACTGAAGGTTGCCGGAGCCGGTTGATGAATAAAACGGGTTAATAGCAGCATATCCGCCTGTAATTGGGGTTGTTGAAGCCGGGCTTCTCTGAGAAGAAGATTTATTAAAGTTATAAGCCCCTGCTGAGTAGTTTAAAAACCCGTTTTGCTTGGACAGTTTAAAATCAATATCTTCCATAGACCGGAAACTGCCAAGGTTGTATTTATCTTCGACCGCATCAAAAATAGCAAGAGAGCCGGAAAAAGGATCATCAAGGCTTGCCTGGCCAAAATAAAGCTTATGGTAGGGCAAAATATCGGTAGAGAGGTTAAAATTAGAAATTTTAGAGGGAAGTTCAGAGCGGCTATCAAGGTCAGTTAAGGATATATCAGTGTTTAAATCCAAAAATGGGCTTAAACTGGTCGATAAATCAGCGTTTACATCAAATTTCCGCTGGTTTTGCCCGTAAAAAAGCACATTTTTATCATCCTTAACATTTAGCTCTATTGAACCTCTTAAGTTAGGTTTGTTATCAATATTAAATTTTACACTGTCCTTGCCGTAATAATTTTTTTCAAACTCAAAACTTTCATTTTGTATGGAATTGAGGAAATAATCAGGCTTAGCAGCTTCAGGAAGATAAATTTCAGACAAAAATTCTTCGCCTGAAGCAGGAAAAGATAAAGCCACGCAGGTTATTGCGGCAGAAAATAGCTTTTTACCAAGCCTGTATATTTTAAAATTAATGAACATTCTAAAAATAAATTTCCATTTTATATAATTTATTATACAAAACTTTTATTGACTGTTTGCAAATGTATAAAGGTTTAGCAGAAGTACATGTCAATTTTTATAAGGGGTTTATGGCCGGGATAATTTTTATAACAAAAATTTAAGATTTTTTACGTAAAAAAAGTATACTTTATAAACCCCTTATTTCTCTTGCAGGACATGCACTTCAATAGATTGTTAAATAAAATGGCAAAAAATTAACGTTAATTTTATTTTTAAATCATTTTTTAACCACTAAAATTTTGTTCGCCGTTTTTTAAAAAACAATTGTAAATTTATAATTTTAATCCCGAAACATAAGCGTAAGTTTGAATTAATATATTCTCACATTCTCTTATTAATAACTTATTTGTTTAGTAGGAATTTAACATTTTTGCCCTCAGGAAAAATATAGTCTAACTTAATAGCAAGGGAGCTGAAAAATATTTTGGATATTATAATCATCCAAAAAAAGGAGGAGAAAAGGGGGTAAAAATCTTTAAAATAAAAGTGAAGGAAAAAGCTCTTTTACTGGTTTAAATAATAAGACAGGTAGCTGAAAAAATACACTTATGCAGAGCACGCAGTTAAGTGTATGTAATTGTGGAGGAAATTAAGAGTGCTAGAACACGGCTATATCCAGATTTATACTGGAGACGGAAAAGGCAAAACAACAGCTTCATTAGGCCTGGCCTTAAGAGCAATAGGACATGGCTGGAAAGTTCTTTTAATACAGTTTGCCAAGGGGGACCAGCCAAACTATTACGGGGAAATCCTATCTTCCTCAAAATTAATGCCTAACCTGGAAGTGCATCAGTTTGGCCTTGACAGGGTCGTATATTCCCACAATGTAAGCATGGAAGATTATAAAGAAGCTAAAAAAGGCTGGGAACTGGCTAAAGAAGCGATCCGGAGTAAGGAATATCAGATGATCATCCTCGATGAAATCAACATATGCGCGGATATGGGTATGATAAAGATTTCTGAAATAAAGGAAACCCTTATTAATAAGCCGGGAAACCTCGAAGTAGTTCTTACCGGAAGACGTGCACACCCTGAGTTAATTTCCCTTGCGCATCTTGTAACTGAAATGTGCCCCAGAAAACACTATTTCAATGAGGGTGTTATGGCAAGACAAGGGATTGAATATTAAAAAAATATAAAATATAATATTTATATAAAAAGTATAAAGAAGTCGAATGAATCCTTGTTAAAAAGTAAAGATTTTGACTTCTTTTTTATTAAGTATAAAGTAAAAATAAGTAACCCCTTTTCATCTTTTAGTAAGAGAACTACAGGAATAATTAAATTTAAAACTTCCTGCCGGAAAAATCTTCCCTGGCAAAGGAGAGTGTCTGTGAAGCTTAAAAACAAAAAAGGACAAGCACTGGTCCAGTATTTTCTTATTGCGTTAGTGGTACTTGGGCTGATATATGCGCTTGTACCGCTTTTCCGTGAAGCTAATAAGACCCTGACGGATTCTGCCGCGCCGGAAGCTAATCAAAAGCTTAATAAGGAAGGGATAATAACAACCCCGGCTTTAGTGCCGGGCACAGTAACTCCCAGTGTGCCTGCAACACCCCCGCCGGCTCCTCCGTCGACTCCCGGTCCACCACCGCCAGCCCCGGCTGTAGGAAACTGCGGGCCTAATGGTTGCGGAACAAGAGATTTAACCGCGGCAGAACTTGCTTGCGGTACAATTCCGGGTCCCGCGGGAGTTTTAGAAGAAGGGTGCTGGATATGTAATACTTCAACCGGGTTCTGGTATTGGGAAACCGACACAGCTACAAATTGCCCAAACTACTGGTACGACGGACTGGGAAGTACCTGCTCCACCAGGTGCAACCATTATTCTCCCCCTCAAAAAGGCACTTTTGGCAGTGGAAAAATGTGCTACATCTGTATAAGTTCAGGCCCCTCAGAAGGCAAATGGGCTTACTGGCATGACCATACTAATAATGATTGTGTAAAATTCTGGAATTCGCCATATGACTGCTTTGGGAGTGTTGATGCTCATTATGACCCGACCTGCGGCCCTTCCGCATGCCCCGGGGCTCCTCCTTTATACGGGTGGTACCTTGAAAAAACAACCGGCCAAATGAGCTGCTGGGTATGTGATGACGGCGCAGGCAAATGGGTTAATACAATTGATGCGGGAAGTACTGATTACTGTAAAAATTATTGGAAAACTGACAGCCCCTCCTGTGTTAATTATAATGCGGCAACAACAGCGTCTGAAGAGGATTTTCCTTTCTGCGGATGCATAACCGAACCTCCGGCAAGAGGCCCGGACCTTTCCGGGACAGGTGAATGCTGGATGTGCTATAACGGTGTCTGGGTAAAAGAGACTGACCCCGCAAAATGCGCGGATTTCTGGGTTAATGATAATTGCCCCGCAACTTCTTCTTCGGGGCTGACCTGTTTAAACTCGCTGCCCGGCACATCACCGGGGGCGGGAAATTGCTGGCTGTGCACAAACCCAAGTGAAATATACAGAATAAACCCTATTGATACCTCAAACCCTATGTATACTGGATATGGCCAGCCCTGTGACAGTTTTTGGACATATTTAAAATACCCCGGATACCTTAATATTCCGGGCTCCCCTGATAATGTTGATACTGTATGTAAGAACGCGCTTCCGGATACAGACGGCTCTAAAAGGCCGGGTATAATATACAATGCGGCAGCCAGCCAGTGGGGGTGCTGGTTATGCGCTGATATTAATAATGATGGCTTTGCTGATACAAATTATAACTGGGTTTACTGGCAAGGTGCGAGATTTGACCACTGGACAGAAGATCAATACCAGGCCTGTCATAAGTTCTGGATTGACGGGATTTACCCGAATGCAATCCCGGTTCTTCCCTTAGAATATGAGCGTTATTATGAATACGGAGGAGCAGGCTATGAATCAGGATATGATTTAGTGGAAGATGGAGGTTATTTATACCTGGTAGGATATGAAAGCAGTGATTCCGGCGGTGGAAATACTGATATAGCAGTAATTAAAATGAATAAAAATGATAATGTAATCAACTGGAAAAAACAATATGGAGGTAACAAAGAAGAAAAAGGCCGGGCCATAGATGTTTTGGGCTCAGACATTTATTTAACAGGTTATGAAGTAAGCGATCCTGCCGGCGGGAATTACGATATTGTTGTAATGAAGCTTAATACATCCGGCGCAGTCCAGTGGAAGAACCAATACGGGGGCACAGGTGATGATAAAGGCAATGATATAGCAGTCGGGGACGGGATATATGTAACAGGTTCAGAAACAAGTGATATAGACGGCGGGGAAGAAGACATTTTTGTAATGAAGCTCAATAGCTCAGGTACGCTCCTGTGGAAGAAACAATACGGAGGAACCGGCGAGGATATAGGCCAGTCAATTGTTTTTGCTGATAACTCCGTCTTTGTTACGGGCTATGAAATGAGCGACAGCGATGGAGGTCTTTCTGATGTATTTGTAATGAAACTTGATACAAACGGAAATACAATCTGGCAAAAGCAATATGGCGGCGTGAATACTGATAGGGCTTACTCAATAGTTTATTTAAACAGCTTTCTTTATGTTACCGGTTATGAAATGAGTGATTCAAACGGCGGTTATGCGGATATATTTGTAATGAAGCTTGACAACAACGGCAATGTAGTCTGGAAAAAACAATACGGCGGTTCAGGCAACGATAAAGCCTATGCAATACATGTTTATGATAATTACTTATACGTAACCGGGGAAGAAAACAGCGACCCTCAGGCAGGGGCTAATTATATCGGAGGTTCTCTCGGAAAAAAAGATTTATTTATTATGAGACTTGACCCTGCTGATGGTTCAGTTATCTGGAAACAACAACACGGGGGTGTAAACGACGAAAAAGGCCTGGGAATAGCTTCCGCATACGGATATATATATATTATCGGGGAAGAAGCCTCTGATACTGACGGCGGAGCAAATGATTTAACTGTTTTAAGCCTGCATGCGGAACAGGACCCAAACCTTGCATCCGCAGACCCGGATGATAACAGGAATATTGATGACTGGACTGAGAATGGTTCAAATTTGAGCTGGTCAGCCAATGGTGTATTAATAGATGAATGGACAGTAGTTTCTGACGGCATAACAAGCGGGACCACAGAAGGCTGGACAGTTGAAGGTAATATAACGGGATGGACGGTTTTAGCAGATGCTATAACTGACGGCGCAGGAGCCTGGGAACTTGAGGGAAGCGTGATTGACCCTGAAACAGGCACAACACCTCCCCATGAAGAAGAAATTAACTGGACTCCTATAGTGTCTGCTAAAACACCTGCCCCTGCGCCTTTACCACCGCCGGTTGTAGAATGGCAGCATCAATACGGCGGGGCATTAAACGATATTGGAAGGGCAATAGTAGTCAATGGCGCTGATATATACGTTGCCGGCCAGACAAGCACAGGGGCTTCTCTGGGTGCGCTGACTGATGCACTGGTTATGAAAATAGATAATGATGGGCCTGATAATATTTATGGAACTTCAGATGATGGGACTATATCCTGGAAAAAACGCTATGGCCGATCAACACATGAAGATATTATTTGTTCAATGGTATTTGACGGAACTTCTTTATATGTAACCGGATTTAGGGACACAGGTTCTTATAATGAATATGATGCATTTGTAATGAAGCTTGACACTAACGGAAATGTCCAGTGGGCAAAAGATTATGGTGGAAATAAGGATGATTACGGTTTTTCAATTGCCGAGCAAGGTTCTTATATATACGTATATGGTATTGAAAATGATAGTTTTTCAGGCGGAGGAGACATTGATAAATTTATAATGAAATTAAAAAAAGCTGACGGCACTGTAGAGTGGGCAAAACAATACGGCGGGGATGACGATGACTTCTTTGATAACTTGCCGGATACCGCATCATGGCAGGAGCTCTATAACCAGGCGCAAAATTTATTAGTATCCGAAGATGGGTATATTTATCTTGCGTCAGAAGAGAGAAGTGATACTCAGCCCTATACCGGATCTCAGGAAGATATTGCAGTTTTAAAGCTAAATGAGTCTGATGGTTCCAGGCAGTGGGCAAAACAAATAGGCGGAAATTACGAGGATGTTGCTTTTTCTATTGCCGGGGACGAAGCAGGCAATATTTATATATGCGGGGAGGAAGAAAGTGATCATCCAAATTCCGGCAGTGATGATGTCTTTGTAATTAAAATGAACTCCAACGGAAATATTTTATGGAAAAAACAATTTGGGGGATATGGAGATGAAGATGTGCCCCTGGCTATAGTATATGAAAGCGGGAATTTATATATTACAGGGCTGGAAGATTCTGATCCTAACGGTGGAAATTACGATATATTTATAATGAAGCTTGATACTGACGGAAATGTAGCCTGGAAAAAACAATTTGGGGGATATGGAAATGAAGTAGGCATGGCAATAGATGTAAATAGTGATAATATCTATGTTACAGGTTTTGAGACCAGTGATAGTAACGGTGGAAGGGATGATATTGTAGTGATAAAACTTGATGCTAATCACTCATCAACCCCTAATTTAAACTGGCCTACTGACGAAGTTTTTGATACCCCTCTTAATCATGATATTGATACTGGCAACCACTCACAAAAATGGAGGGTTTTTGCGGATGATATTACAGGCAAACCCGGCTGGCATGCTAGCGTTTCTTCCTGGACGTATTATGGCAATAATATCACTACCTGGACATTGGAAGGTACCACCATTGATAATGAGGTTATTGACGGCTGGAGCGTCGGGCTGTAATAAAACCAAATAAAAAGCTATGACTCCATTTTCCAGGAATGCATAGCTAGATAGGGATATGTGTATCGTCGTCTTCTAAGGAGTACATGTTCATATTAGCAACCGGGATTTACTATTGCATCATCTATCATTATGAGAAAGCAAGGATCTTTTATACTTAATGATTGAGATTTATAATGATCCTCAAAAGTAATTAACTCGAACTGCTAAGGAAGTAATAAAAAATTTTAAAATGCGTAAATTTTTATTCTTTACCCCTTAATTAACCTGAGTCGCCAATTAAGGAAGGGCGAAAAAGTTTTACATCTGTTTTGTATTTTTTACGTCATCCTGAGTCAGTTCGCCCTGTGAGCTGTGTCGAAGGATCTCAAGGCCTAAAACGATGAGATTCTTCGCCCGTCCCGCCTATGGCAGGAGGCGGCTCAGAATGACGACAAGGAAAAATTCTTATCAGTCATTAATTGATCACTACCTTTATTTTTAGCTAACCCGTCATTCGAATTAATTAAGAGTTGAATCTACACTTATTCTGTGATAAATTTAAACTATAAAGTGAAAAAAATCACTAAATAAATTAAGGGCAAATGAACACTAACTTAAACATTTAAATAAGATTTCCTGTTTTTTGAACAATTTCATTTAAATGCACTACATAAGATACCAACAATTTGACTTTATAGCAAAAACCCTTTAAAAAGAGAATATAGGCTGACTTGAAAAATTTTGAATTTAATTGAGAAATATTTCACAATATAAATGAAGGAGAAACCCGAAATGGTAGCTGAGGCTAAAAAAAACCAGGAAAAAATTTTTGAAAAACACAGAAAATTTTGTAAAGTTAACGAAATTGTTGAAAAGTACAAATATGAAAAGCAAAACCTGATTGCAATTCTTCAGGAAGTACAAACCGAGTACCGCTATCTTCCCGAGGAAATCATGACCTACATCGCAACAATGATGGACATTTCACCTGCGGCTGTGTACGGTGTGGCTACATTTTACAGCCAGTTCAGCCTTGACCCGAAAGGCAAGTATGAAATCAAGGTATGTGATGGTACAGCCTGCCACGTAAGGGGCAGTATGCCGGTTTATAATGCGATCAGGGAAAAAGTCGGACTGCAAGAGGGTAAATTCACAACTGATGACCTGCAATTCACGGTAGAAACAGTCCGCTGCCTTGGGGCATGCGCCCTGGCGCCGGTCGTTGTTATTAATGGTAAGGTTTACTCAAAAATGACTGCTGATGCTGTAAAAATCATAGTCGACGAGCTTTTAAAAAGATCAGAAAACGATAATTAAGGGAGAATATAAATTCATGACTGAAATGGTAAAGGCGGATATAAAAAAAGAGCTGGAAAAAGCTGCGCAGTACGTAAAAAATACCGGCATGAGGGTGCTGGTTTGCTCAGGTACCGGATGTGTGGCTAACGGCGCGTTTGATATTTATGATCAATTCCTGAAACACGACACTGATGTGATGTTTAAGAAAGAAAAGAAAGTTTCTTCCATCAAGACAGGCTGCAGGGGGTTCTGTGAGCAGGGCGTATTTGTTGCTGTTCCTGATCTTGACCTTGTTTATGTCAAGGTTAAGCCTGAAGATGTCCCTGAAATCATAGAAAAAACACTTCAAAACGGCGAAATTATAGAAAGACTGCTTTATGAAGACCCTGTAACCGGCCAAAAAATTCAAAAAGAAAATGATATTAACTTCTATAAAAACCAGACAAAAGCAGCCCTGGCAAATTGCGGGAACATTGACCCTGAGAGCATTGATGAATACGTTGCAACAGGAGGCTATGAGGCTCTTGACCATGTAATCAAAAACTACACACCTGAGCAGGTATGTAAGGAAGTTGAGGATAGCGGGCTTCGCGGACGCGGAGGCGGCGGTTTCCCGACAGGTAAAAAGTGGAATTTTGTAAGAATTAACGAAGCTGACCAGAAATACGTAATCTGTAACGCTGATGAAGGCGATCCCGGAGCATTCATGGACTGCGGAATTATGGAAGGCGACCCGCATAAACTTCTTGAAGGCATGGCTATTGCAGCTTACGGGACAGGTTCAGACTTTGGGTATATCTATGTAAGGGCTGAGTATCCGCTTGCTGTAAAAAGGTTAAGAATTGCCATAGAAGAAGCCACAAAAAGAGGTTTCTTAGGGGAAAGCATTTTTGGATCAGATTTCTCATTTAAAATAAAAATTAAGGAAGGTGCCGGGGCTTTTGTTTGCGGGGAAGAAACCGCGCTTATAGCTTCTATAGAAGGCGATAGAGGAATGCCAATGCCAAAACCCCCATTCCCGGCTAATGAAGGATTATTTGGCAAACCGACACTTATCAACAACGTTGAAACCTTTGCAAACGTAGCTTTGATTATCAAAAAAGGCGCTGACTGGTTTAAAGGTTTTGGGACCGAGACCAGCAAAGGCACAAAGACCTTTGCTTTAACCGGTGAAGTTAATAACACCGGGCTTATCGAAGTTCCGCTGGGCACAAAATTAAAAGAAATTGTTTATGATATAGGCGGCGGGATCAGGAATAACAAGAAATTTAAAGCTGTCCAGATCGGAGGCCCTTCAGGCGGATGCCTTACAGAAGAACACCTTGATCTTCCGCTTGACTATGAGTCCCTTAAAAGCGTAGGGGCAATGGTCGGTTCAGGCGGTCTGGTTGTAATGAACGAAGATACCTGCATTGTTGAAGTTGCAAGGTTTTTCTTACAGTTCACACAGAACGAGTCCTGTGGAAAATGCATCCCCTGCCGTGAAGGGACCAAGCAGATGCTTCATATCCTTGAAAAAGTAGTTGCAGGCAAGGCTGAACTTAAGGATATTGAAACACTTACGGAGCTTGCCGAAGTTGTAAGGCTGGGTTCACTCTGCGGACTGGGTAAAACCGCTCCTAACCCCGTATTATCAACATTAAAGTATTTCAAAGACGAATACATGGCGCACATTGCGGAAAACAGATGTCCGGCCGGCGTATGTGAAGCATTCAAGCTAATAAAAATCAATCCTGATAAGTGTATAGGATGTACAAAATGCGCTAAAGTTTGTCCTGTTAACGCTATTGACGGCAAGGTTAAGGAAAAACACGTTATTAACCAGGAAAAATGTATTAAGTGCGGCGCTTGCCTGACTTCCTGTCCGGTTAATGCGATTACGGAGGGTAATTAATCAATGAGTAATACAATGGAAAGTAAAGTAGAGCAAAAACTCCAGGTAGACAGCAGGGAAATCACGTTTACTGACGAGAAAAACCTTTTAGAAGTAATAAGAAAAGCGGGAATAGAGGTCCCTACATTCTGCTACAGGCCAAACTTAAGTACATACGGCGCATGCCGTATGTGCGTCGTGGAAATTGACGGTATGGGCGTTCAAACAAGCTGTACAGTCAAACCCCAGGCCGGCATGAAAGTTAGCGTAAACACCGAAAAAACAAGAAAAATCAGAAAAATGACAGTAGAACTGCTCCTTGCGGCGCACGACAGAGACTGTACAATCTGTGCCAAGAGCGAGAACTGTGATCTTCAGAGCCTGGCCAAGAAACTTGGGGTAAGGGATGTCAGGTTCCCAAGCAAGTACGGCCCCGGAGAACACCATGTTGACATCGATAATGATAACCCTTCTGTTGTAAGGGACCCGGGCAAATGTATTCTTTGCGGGGCTTGCGTAAGGGTATGCAGGGAAATCCAGGGCACTGAATGCCTCAGCTTTGTTAACAGGGGTTCTGACGCTGAGGTCATGCCTGCTTATAACAAGGGGCTTGACGAAGTTGACTGTACTTACTGCGGCCAGTGCACCGCTGTTTGCCCGACAGGCGCTCTAAGAATCAAATCAGACGTGGAAAAGGTCTGGAACCGGATTATGGATCCCAAGAAAAAAGTTGTTGTCCAGATTGCGCCTGCTGTAAGGGTTGCTGCCGGTGAAGCTTTTGGTTTGCCTCTCGGGACAAACACACTTGGCTTAATTACCGCTTCCCTGCGAAAAATCGGCTTTGACGCTGTGTTTGATACCAGCTTTTCCGCTGACTTGACCATTATGGAAGAAGGGACAGAGCTTATTGAAAGGCTAAAAACAGGAGAAAACCTGCCGTTATTCACAAGCTGCTGCCCGGCATGGGTCAGGTTCCTTGAGCAAAGACACCCTGAGTTCCTTAAAAACCTTTCCAGCTGTAAATCACCGCAGCAAATGTTTGGTTCTGTGGCGAAAAAGGTGCTTATAGAGGAATTTAACGTTAACAAGCCTGAAGAAGAACAAATTAAGAAAGAAGATATAGTAATTGTTTCTATAATGCCCTGTACCGCTAAAAAAGCGGAATGCGGCAAGGAAGAGTTCATAACTGACGGCCAGCAGGACGTTGATTTTGTTCTTACAACCCAGGAATTAATAAGAATGATTAATGAAGCCGGGGTAGATTTCAAGCATATTGAGCCTGAGCACCTTGATTCACCGTTTGCCATCTTTACGGGTGCGGGTGTTATATTTGGCTCAACAGGCGGCGTTGCAGAAGCCGCATTAAGAACGGCATATGAAATTATCACGGGTAAAAAGATCGAAAACGTTGCAATTACAGAGGCAAGAGGCCTTAATACAGTAAAAGAACTCACCATAAACATTGATGGCCAGGATGTAAAAGTTGCAATCGTTAATACGCTTAGCCAGGCATCAGCACTTTTGGAGAGAGTCAAAAAAGGCGAGGCCGAGTACCATATGGTAGAAATTATGGCCTGCCCCGGCGGATGTTTAGGCGGAGCCGGACAGCCTCCCAGCTATAAAGACAGGGAAATCAAGGAAAAGAGGATGAAAGGTCTTTATGACTCAGATGTGAACAACCCTCTTCACAAATCACATGATAACCCTGAAATTATCAGGCTTTATGATAAATGGCTTGAAAAACCAAGCAGCCACATAGCTCATGAGCTTTTACACACCCACTATAAAAACAGGAAAAGAATCCTGGGGGAGATCATTAACCTTTCCAGCGCGGCTGAAGGCGAGAAAGTTACTGATGTTCAGGTGTGTGTTGGTAATAACTGCCTTGCAAAAGGTTCTTACGGGGCAATTGATGCTCTTACAAAGCTCATTAAGGAAAATGGGCTTGAAAACAACGTGAACATAAGGGCAACTTTCTGTATGGAAGCCTGTAGCAAAGGCCCGTCAGTAGTTATAGACGAAGAGCATATTGATGGGGTTACCCCTGAAAAGATTAAAGCAATCTTCAAAGAGAAAATCCTGTCAAAATACGCTAAATCTTAAGGTATATATACAAAACCAAAATAAAAACAGAGGGGAATTTTATTTCTCCTCTGTTTTTTAAATGCAGGTAAAAAATTCGGTAGGGTAATATTGTAACTGATGAACAACGTCATTGTGAGGCATAAAACTTTGCTGTTAAGCGGGGATCCAACATCCGAAGCGAAGCAGGCGGTGCTGTCCGCATTTTCGCAAGCAATCTTTTTGCTTGCTATGGTGTTATTAAGATTGCTTCGCAAGGATAATTTAAGCTTGTATTCAACGATCCACGGCTCGCAATGACGACAGGGAAAAATTCTTTACTCTGAATAAATCGTTCTTGCTGCCTGGCGTAAAAGGTATTCCAAGTCAGTTTTAAACCTCATTTCTCCCTTGGCTTCGTCTATTCCTTCGTCAAGCGGAGGGTTTATTAATGGATGGTGCAGCAAATCTCTATAGATTTGAGTACACTGAACAGCAGTTGATGGATCCCGAAACCCTGAGCTTGCACCGGCAATAGCATCCAGTAAAAGAGTATTAGCGATATGTTCCTGGTTAAAATCAGTATCTCCATCGCCGGTTAAGGCCCGTAAGGCGTCTTGTGTGCTCCCACTGAACTCATTATTGTAAGGTTCTATCCTTTTAAATCCCACGGTAAGGTTACTGGTCAAAGCATTCATTTTTTCAGGTCTCCATTTTTTGTTATCACATTTTTATTTACTGGATCTAATATATTTAAACGCCTGAAAAAAAATATTGATATTAAAAATGTAAAAATTAAAAACTCTTAACAAAAATTCTGGGATATAATTAATTATAAAAGGATATGCAAAAAGGAGTTAATTTTATGAATATAAACTATCAACTGAATGCTAATGAACTGGATATTAATTTTATTAATTCTTTAAAGCAACTTTTTAAAGATAAGGAAATTGTTATTCATATTAGCGATATTACTGACAATGACTATCTTTCCAAAATTCCCGGTATGGCTCGGAGTATTCAAGAAGGAATTGAAGAGGATATTTCAGAAGGTTCTTCTCTTGAGGATATAGAGTGGAAATAACCTATAATGTATAAGATTATTTTAACTAAACGGGCTGTAAAAGACGCCAGAAAACTGGAAAATTCAGGTTTAAAAGATAAAGCGTTAAGCTTAATCAATATAATTTCAGTAAACCCTTTTACCTATCCTCCAAAATTTGAATATTTACGGGGATTTTCAGAAGTTGTTATTTCAAGAAGAATTAATAAGCAGCATAGACTTGTTTATCAGGTAATAAACGAGCAAAAAGTCATAAAAATCCTTAGAATGTGGACACATTACGAATAAGGTCCTGGCCGGAAATTGTCTTTTAATAATCCTGTAACTTATAAGATGTTTTGTGCAGAAACTTAAGGAATATTAAAAAAATTCTGGGATATAATTAAGTATTGATGTTTAACAAGAAAAAAGTATGCAAAAGAAGTTATCAGCCCCGACTTTAAGAAGACTGCCCCGGTATTACAGGATTGTATGCGAGTATTATGAGCGGGGAGAGGAATATATCCGCAGCTGCGAGATAGCAGGTAAGCTTGATGTTGATGAAACACAGGTAAGAAAGGATATTGCCGCTATAAATTACTCGGGAAAGCCTAAAATCGGTTTTAACATCGGTGAATTCAAATTTCACCTCGAAAATTTCCTTGACCTTTCAAGGCCCAAAAAAGCTTTTTTAATAGGCGTGGGAAACCTGGGGCTGGCACTTGCAAAGTACAATGGTTTTAGTAACTACGGGCTTGATATAGTAGCTCTTTTTGATACCGACCCCCAGAAAATCGGCCTGAAAGTAGGGGAAAAAGAAGTTTTTCATGTTTCTGAAATAGTTAATAAAGCTAAACAGGATAATATAAAAATCGTAGTTCTGGCCATTCCGGGCGAAGAAGCGCAGAAAATGGCGAATCTTGTAATTGAAGCGGGTATTAAGGCAATATGGAATTTTGCCCCGGTTGATATTGAGGTTCCGGGGGGAATAATCGTTTCCAACCAGGACCTGGCCGCTGATTTTGTGGTGCTTTCCATGAAATTGAATGAATAGGCTTAGCGGGCAATAGGCCTGAGAGAATTTATCGCCTCTTGCGTATCCGGAGCTTTATAAACATATGAGCCTGCAACCAGGACATTAACCCCTGCATCTATTGACTGCTTTGCAGTTTCCGGGTTAATCCCGCCGTCAGTTTCTATGTAAAGGTTCAACCCCTGTTTTTGCGCAAAATCCCGCACTTCCCTTGCTTTTTCAAGGCAGTGCCCCATGAATTCCTGGCCGCCAAAACCGGGTTCTACTGTCATTATTTGCACCAAATCAACCTGTTCTACCAGGTGTTTTATGTCTTTTACCGGGGTGTTAGGCTTTATTGATATACCTGCTTTTATATTTCTTTGTTTGATTAAGTCTATTGTCTTGCGGGCATTGTCAATACAGGCTTCAACGTGCACTGTGATAATGTCGGAACCTGCATCCGCAAACGCATTTATGAAGTTTATCGGCTCAACAATCATTAAATGAACATCAAGCGGCATTTTAGTTATTTTTCTGATTGACTGGACAACAGGAACCCCGATAGTTATGTTGGGAACAAACCTTCCGTCCATGACATCGACATGAAGCCAGTCAGCGCCGGCTTTTTCTACTTTTTGAATTTCGCTTTGCAGGTTAACAAAGTCTGCTGAAAGTATTGAGGGGGCAATTAAAATTTCTTTCACGGTTAAACTTCCTTCTTATGGGCTTTTGACAGGTTTAAACCCCTATCGGGTTGATAAAATTAAGTAAACACTGTTAACTTTTTCAATATAATATCTTAAAATTTTAATTAGATTAAATTTTTCTTTTATTTACATATAACTCGAATTGCTAAATAGCTGAAAGGCTTGATATGATTGACTCAAAATTCCTTAAAATTTATAGAAAAAAGGCGGCGGCGAAGCCGCCGCCCACCTCCAGGGCGGGTTGGGTGGGCGTTTTAAGGAATTTTGAAAAAATGTAATTAGCAATTCAAGTATATATTCCAGAAGTATCTAAATGTACCGATATGTATTTTAAAGGTAGCCAAAAATATCCAAAAGTATAAAATATGGGATTTTTTAAATGTACTAAGAGTTAAGAGGGTTTTAAACTATGACAAATGACATTATGCAAGCAGTAAGGGTTATTCCAAAATCAATTGATGATTACATCCCTGTAATCGGGGAAGATAAGGTTAAAAAACTCAAAGAACTTGCTGCCCCGCTGCAAAACAAAAGAGTCTTGCACCTGAACGCCACAGCTTATGGGGGAGGCGTTGCAGAACTCCTTAAAACACAGGTAGCAGTTATGCAAAGCCTTGGTCTTTATGTTGACTGGTATGTTATGAGGGCTCAACCGGAGTTTTATGACGTAACAAAGATGTTCCACAATACTCTTCAGGGACATCCCGGAACAATCACGGAAGACCAGAAAAATATTTACCTTGAAGGCGTCAAAAGTAATGCAAGAGCTATTGTTGAAAGTTATGATTATGTTGTTGTCCATGACCCGCAACCATTAGCAATACTTGACTATATCACAGCCCCTACAGGGAAATGGATTTGGCGTTGCCATATCGACACATCAGAACCTAACCTTGATGTCTGGAACTTTATACACCCATATGTCCAGAACTACGACGCTGTAATCTTTACACTTGAAGAATTTGTCAAAGAGGACGCGGATTTCAAGAATTTAACATTTATTCCCCCTTCAATTGACCCGCTGAGCCCGAAAAACAGCGAAATGTCGGAAGATGAGGTTAATAACCTCATGTGCAGCTATAATGTTGATCCTGACAGGCCTTTAATTGCCCAGGTATCAAGGTTTGACCCGTGGAAAGACCCTCTTGGAGTCATAGATATCTATAGAAACATTAAATTCGGCCAGGTTAAAAAGGGAATTAAAGGCGTACAACTTGTTTTAGTAGGAAGCATGGCCCATGACGACCCTGAGGGCTGGATTATTTACGACAGGGTAATGAGAAGAGCCGGGGAAGACTTTGACCTTAACGTTTATACAAACTTCCATAACGTGGGAGACGTTGGTGTTAAAGCTTTCCAGTACGCAGCAGACGTTGTCCTGCAAAAATCTATCAGGGAAGGCTTTGGTCTGACCGTAACCGAGGCTCTCTGGAAAGGAAAACCTGTTATTGGCGGTAAAGCCGGAGGAATTAAAATCCAGATTCAAGATGGAATAAACGGTTTTCTTGTTTCTAATATCCAGGAAGCAACAGATAAAACACTTTACCTGCTGCAAAACCCTGATATAGCAAAGAAAATGGGTGAAGCCGGAAAACAGATCGTGAAAGAAAAATTCCTTACCACAAGGGAAATTGAGGATTATCTGGTCCTGTTTAACAAGTTATCAGGTCATCCCTGCTCAAAAGTTTCCTGTTAAGTTAATTTGTAAAGTTAAGCAGGCTCCGGAAGATGGATGTAAAAGCAACTGCCTTCTCCGGGCTTGCTTTTTACATCGACCTGCCCTTTATGGATCTGGACAATGTGCTTAACAATGGAAAGCCCTAAACCTGTTCCGCCCTGTTTACGGCTTCTGGCCTTGTCCACCCGGTAAAATCTTTCAAATATACGTGATAAGCTCTCTTCAGGGATTCCACAGCCATGGTCCCGGACTTTAATAACTATTTCACCAGGTTGCCTGAATGCTTCCACCAGTACACTGCTGCTTTCTTCGCTATATTTTACGGCGTTATCAATAAGGTTTATAATTGCCTGCTCGATAAGAAGAGGGTTTACACTGCATTTTAGTTCATTATTACATGCCAGGTTCATTTTTATGGATTTTAGCTCGGCTTTTTGTTCGCACGTCTGGACAGCATTGGTTAAAACGTCTCTTATATTTATTGTTTCAAAAGTAACCTCGCTGCCGCTTGCTCCCTGCTCAATCCTGGAAAGGCTTAACAGGTCTTCTATAATAGCTTTTAAGCGGCCTGTATGTTTTTTTATAACACCAAGATAAGTCTTTATTTCTTCAGGATCATTCATATCACCGTCAATAAGGGTTTCAACATAGCCCTGAATTGATGTAATCGGGGTTTTAAGCTCATGTGAGACATTTGAAACAAAGTCCTGCCTTATAGTTTCCAGTCTTTTTATATGCGTAATATCGTTTAGTACTATTAAAGTTCCTGTCCTGGCTTCTTTTTCGTCAAATATTGGAACCGTATATAGCTGTATGCAGTGTTTTTCCTTATCATTGCCCAGTGGAATTTCTTTTTCAATTGATTTTCGGTTCTCAAGAGCCCTGCTGATAAACTTATAAAATTCGATATTTTTTATGGTATCTTTAACTTTTTTTCCGTAAACTTCTTCAATATCCAGGTTAAGCAGTTTTGCTGCTGATGTATTTAGCTTTGTGATTCTTTTTTGTGGATCTATAAAGATCAGGCCGCTTTTCATACTGGATAAAATTGTTTCCTGCTCAGCATTCTGGTGCGTTATGATTTGCATACGCTCGTTAAGTTGTTCTGCCATCTCATTCATTGAGTATGCAACATTGTTAATTTCTTCCAGGTCAAACTCCGGAAGCCTTTCTTTCAGGTTTCCAGCAGCAAACCCCCTTGCTTTATGCTCAAGCTGCTCAAGCGGCTGGCTTATTTTTTTTGACAAATTGTAGTTTATAGCGCCGCCAATAAAAGCTACGAGCAATCCTCCCAGGATAATTTCAAAATATGCCTTTGTAAGTGTTTTTTCAATTAGTGTACTGGGCATAGCTGTCCTGATTATCCCTGTCATTTTATTGTTTACATAGACAGGGACGGTTACATAAACCATGTTTTCCTTTAAAGTATGGCTAAACCTCGTTGAAAAACCGTCTTTCCCGCTAAGTGCCATTTGAATTTCCGGCCTGTTTGTGTGGTTGTCCATAGAAAGAGGGTCTTCCTCAGTATCAGCTACAACTTCGCCGGAAGGTAAAATAATTGTGATACGTGTTAATATTTTTTTAGAGATTTTATCTGTTAAAACCCTTATATTGTCAACATTTAAAGGATAAAAATCTTTTGATATCTGGTTTTCAATAAGATAAGCCCTTTCCTTAAGCTCAATTAGTATCTGTTCCTGGTAAAAATGGGTGAATAAATTTGAAGAGTAAGTTGTTACCAGAAATAATGATATAAAAATGATTAAAAGATAGGAAGGAAAGAGCTGCCAGAAGATTTTCTTTTTTTTAAGCATTATAATTTGCCATGAAGTTTATAAATAAATTTACATGTATGTTAGAAAAATAGCTCTGTTTTGTCAAAAAAGCTTTTTTTTACAGCAAAAAACGGGATGCTTAACCCGTTTTTTGCTGTCTTTTTTTTATTAAAATTAAGCTATACCCGCAAGAGCAAGCTCATCTGATCCGGATAAAACTTCTATATTATTAAAACTAAGGTTTTCAATTGACTTTTTAACTTCCTCGTCGCTTACCAGCATATAAATTTTCCTGCCGCTAAAATCAAGAAAATGATAAGTCCCGATTATTGTCCCGATTTTAATGCCGTCAAGAAAGTTGATTTTTCTAAGGTCAAGGACAAATTGTTTTTCTGAGCACTCAAGAATAATCCTTTTTACTTTTGCAATAATACTTTCAATATTTCTTTCATTAGAAATAACAGGTCTTAAAATATAAATGTTTTTTTCATAGTTTTTAATTAAAAGATTCATGGTAAAACCTTTTCAAGTCATTTTACTAACCGGTAAGAGCCATCATAATTTGTAATCAGCCTCGTAATAATATATTCGGATTTATGTTAACAAAATTTAACATTTTTGGAATTTTATTAAAAAATTCATTCAAATAGTGTATTAAACTTCAAAAGTAATCAGAAAATTAATTAACCCCAATGACGGGTTATACTAAAATGAGTTAGTTTTCTTAAAATCGGGCATGAATGAGTCTATGTTCCCGCTACCGCCGGCATGAATGAGGCCAGGCTCCCGCTAACGCCCGCAAAGCCTGACATTAAGAAAACGTCGCTCCTGCATGTGAATCGGGTGTGAGCTTGCGAACTCATTCTCGCTGCGAAAACGCGGACAGCACCGCCTGCTTCGCTTCGGAATAATACTTTCCTTGTACATAAGATGTTTCAAGCCTCGCAATGACTTACCTGCATTCCAGTGCAATAAAAATAAAAAACTATAATAAGACTTTTGAGACTACTTCTAGTACTCTGTTAAATTAATTTTGTCCGTCATCCTGAGCCCACCCCACCCATGGTGGGGGGTGGCCGAAGGATCTCAGGTAATGAGATTCTTCGCC
>JANQEB010000049.1 GCA_028278605.1 Candidatus Gastranaerophilales bacterium | reverse complement strand
ATAAAAAATTTTTACTCATTTCGTCATTCTGAGCCGCCTCCCGCCATAGGCGGGGCGGGCGAAGAATCTCATTGTTTTAGACTTTGAGATCCTTCGACATAGCTCGCCCTGCGAGCTGGCTCAGGATGACGTAAAATACAAAACAGATGTAAAAATTTTTTGTTTGTTCCTTACTCCATGATCCACGGCTCGCAATGACGTTGTTCATCAATTACAATATTACCACTACCAAAATTTTAATCGGGAATATATTCTAAAAGGTCCTGTGTATTGCAATCCAGAGCCCAGCAAAGTTTTTCTATTGTTTTAAAACTGATATAATCAGTTCTTTCATAATAAAGTTTGGTCAAAGTATTTCTACTGAGCCCGGTTAAGTTGTGAAGCTCAGTAATTTTAACTTTTTTTTCGCCCATAAGCTTTGATAGATTATTTTTTAGCATAGCTAAATTATAACAATTTAAGAAAGCTAATTGACTTTTTGTATAATCTAAGGTACGTTAATATAAAACTAAAGTACGATTTTTTTAATATTTCTATATAAGGATTATGTAATGAGTAAAAAGAAAAATCTTTACAATTTAAGGCTGAACATATCAGTAGAAGCCCAGAGAATCACTTTTTTGCTGGAAAATATACTTGAGGAAACAGCAGGCAACCTTGGAGCAAACGTCTTTGCAGACCTGGCCCTGGAAAAATCCCGCAGGATTCAAGGATTATCAGAAAAAATAGGCAAAATACTTAAACATTAACTAACTTAAATTGCTAAATAGCCAAAAGGCAATTAGGAACTCAGGTTTACTTAGCCCGCTTAAGTACCTGCTTAATCAGAAACTTTGACTTTGTGGCGGTTTTTTCCTCAAGTATTTTGAGGTTTCCCTCGGAATTTTTGCCTATAAGTATTGAAATTGGTGCTGTATAGCCGCTGTTAGTTTCCCTTATCCCTGTTATCCTGATATTTTCATCTTCTGATTCATACTTTAGGTATTTATAGTAATTCTTATAGCCTCTTATTTTCGCTAAAAACCTTATAAACTTTAGCATTTTCTTATACGCTTTTGCCGGAAGCGTTATTTCTTCTGTTTTTCCGTTTTTATGTTCAACTATTCGTATTATCTTTGCGTTTTCTGAGTACATTTCTGTGAGTTTTTTATCATATTTATGGCTAAGTTCCTGGAATTTATCAATGAAAACCCTTGCTTCTTCAATATTTTGAGGATTAGCTAAAACCTGAAAAGAAAACAAAAACGAGAATAAACTGACCAGTATAGTTCTTTTTAAAACCATATTTGCCTCTTTAAACTCCATATCATGGCTCATAAATATTTTAACTTATATAGGTGCGGATTTTTCTCATACTGTCATATTAAAAATTATATGGATTTGTGGTATTTTTTAGTTGATTAAAATCAATGGAATTTCCCTGAGAATGAAAATGGAAGAACTGGAAAAGACGTATAATCCCAAGAAAACTGAAGAGAAAATATACGATTACTGGGAGAAGAACGGGTTTTTCAAGGCTGATGCCCATAGTGATAAACCGTCTTTCAGCCTTGTAATCCCGCCGCCCAATGTAACAGGGGTTCTGCATATGGGACATGCCCTGGATGGCACATTACAGGATATTCTTATCCGGTATAAAAGAATGAAAGGGTTTGAAACTCTGTGGCTTCCGGGTACAGATCACGCCGGAATCGCTACACAGAACGTGGTTGAGAAAAAATTAAAAAAAGAAGGCTTAACCAGAAACGATCTTGGCCGGGAAAAATTCGAGGAAACAACCTGGGAATGGGCAAACGAACACAGGTCAAGGATTTTAAACCAGTTTAAACGCCTGGGAGCTTCATTTGACCTTTCCAGGGAGCGGTTCACCCTGGATGAAGGGTGTTCAAGGGCTGTAAAAGAAGTTTTTGTCAAATTATACAATGACGGGCTGATTTACAAGGGTAAGTACATTGTTAACTGGTGTCCACGATGCATGTCAGCGATTAGCGACATTGAAACCGAGTATCTGGAGGAAAAAGGACATCTCTGGGAAATCGCATATCCTTTTAAAAACGAGTTTGGCGCGATTGTAATCGCAACAACCCGCCCAGAAACCATGTTTGGCGATGTTGCTATCGCGGTTAACCCTGATGATAACAGGTTCAGCCATATGATAGGCAAAACCGCGGTAATTCCTGTTAGCGGCAGGGAAATTCCAATCATCGCCGATGAAGACGTTGAAATCGGATTTGGAACCGGTGCTTTAAAGATTACACCGGCTCATGACCCAAATGATTACGAAATAGGCAAGAAACACGGCTTTGTCCCAATCTGGATCATGGATGAAGACGGCAATATGTCTAATAATGCATATGTTCCAATGGAGGTTAAAGGCCTTAACAGATATGAAGCCAGGGAAAAAATCCTTGAAATTCTTAAGCTACGGGGACAACTGGTAAGGGCAAGAGATCATGAACACAGTGTTGGCCATTGTCAGCGCTGTAACAGCACAATTGAGCCCTATCTTTCAGAACAGTGGTTTGTCAGGATGCAGCCGCTTGCCGAGAAACCTATAAGTGCAATAAGCAAGCATGAGTTGAATTTTGTGCCTGAAAGATGGGCAAAGATTTATCTTGACTGGATGGCAAATGTCAGGGACTGGTGCATAAGCAGGCAATTGTGGTGGGGGCACAGGATTCCGGCGTATTACTGCGCTGATTGCGAAGAAATGATGGTCGCGGTTGAGCAGCCTGAGAAATGTACAAAATGCCAGGGCAGTAATATAAATCAGGATCCTGATGTGCTTGATACCTGGTTTTCATCAGCATTATGGCCGTTCTCAACTATGGGATGGCCTGACCGGCAAAGCCCTGACTTTAAGAAATTTTACCCAACAGATACGCTGGTTACGGGTTTTGACATAATTTTCTTCTGGGTTGCAAGAATGGTAGTCATGGGCTACAGGTTCACTGATGAATCACCCTTTAAACACGTGTATATCCACGGCTTAATAAGGGATGAAAAAGGCCAGAAGATGAGCAAGTCAAAGGGTAATACCATTGATCCCGTTGAAATCATTGAGAAATACGGCTCAGATGCAATGAGGTTCACTCTGACAAGTCTTGTAACCTACGGCGGGCAGGACATAAAGCTTTCTGACGAGCGCTTTGAGTATGGAAGAAACTTTGCAAACAAGATATGGAACGCGTCCAGGTTTGTGCTTATGAACCTTGAGGGCTGCGATGACCATATGATTGACATGTCAGCGCTGACAGTCGCTGATAGCTGGATTTTGCACGAGTATTCAGAGGTTAGCAGGCTTGTTAACGAGAACCTTGAAAACTTTAGATTTGGTGAGTGCGCGCATATTCTATACGAATTTTTCTGGAATGTATACTGTGATTGGTATGTAGAGATAGCTAAAATCCAGTTGCAAAAACCCCAGATGAAATTAAACACACAAAGAATTCTAAGGCTTGTGCTTGAGAGGACTTTAAGGCTGATGCATCCTATTATTCCTCATATAACAGAGGAAATATGGCAGCTAATTCCGGGAATTACCTGTAAAGGGGGCAAAGCATCCCTGATGATAACGGAATTCCCTGAGTATGACCCTTCTCTTAAGAATGAAGAAGCTGACAGGAAGATTAACAAAGCAATTGAAATTGTTAAATCCCTTAGAAACATACGTCAATCCTTTGATATACCTGTCTCAGAAAATATAAACATTAAAATTTTCTGCGCAAATATGGAGGATAGAGAGGATTTTGAGCTGAGCAAGTTCTATATCCATTCCCTGGCAAAGGTTGACAGGATTGCAATGGAGTATTCAATTCCATCGGAGGTCCCTCCTCGCTCGGCAACCGTAATGGTAGGCAAATCACTTATTGTGGTTTCTCTTGAGGGCTTAATTGACCTTAATAAGGAAATCAGCAGGCAGACTAAGAAATTAGAAACCCTGGAAAAGGAGAAGAAAGGGCTTCAATCCAGGATGGACAGCCCAAGGTTCCTTGAGAGCGCTCCTAAAGAAGTTATTGTCAAGACAAGAGAGCGCATCAGCGAGATTGACGAGCAATCTGAATCTATTAAAACCCTGCTTAAATCATTAGAAAGCTAGTAATTTTTATAAATTTTGGAGCTATATAATGCCGGATAAAGATATTTTGGATAAAATATTAAACTCAATATTTAAAGTTGTAGTTCCTGATAAGGTTATATTGTTTGGTTCACATGCCCGTGGTAACGCACGCCCTGACAGCGATTATGACATCTTAGTTATTTCCGGGCAAATAGAAGATGAATTAAAAACTGAAAGATTGATATATAGGGCTTTGCTTGATTTTAATGACCCTGTGGGAGTTGATTTGATCGTAAAAACTCCGGAAAACGTTACAAAAGCAAAAAGCATGCTTGTTTCTGTGGTTAAAGATGCCTTGAAAGAGGGTATTGTGATTTATGAATGAGGCTAAAAGCTGGATTGACAGGGCAAAAAGCAATTTAGTATTTGCTAAAAAAATTTCTAAAGAGGATTTAGTAACCTTTGGCGGTGATATATTTTTTGAGGATCCTTGCTATGAGCTTCAACAGGCTGTGGAAAAAAGTCTAAAAGCATTACTTCTGTACAATGAAGTTGAATTTCCAAGAACTCATGATATAGATCAATTAATAAAACTTTTAAAATTAAATTCTGTAGAAGTTCCGGATAAAATTCTTGAAGCTTCTATAATGACTCAATACGCTGTTAGAACCAGGTATCCTGATGATTCCAGAAGAATTACCCAGGAAGAATACTGTGAGGCGCTCAATATAGCTGAAAATGTTTATGAATGGGTAAAATCAATAATAAATGTATGACCAGGCCATATCTCTTTTAACCTCTTCAGGGAAATTTCATATAAAGCTTGGGCTGGAAAGAGTTCAGGGTATACTTGAGTACTTTGGAAACCCGCAGGACAGGGTTAAATGCATTCACGCGGCCGGAACAAACGGTAAGGGTTCGACATGTGCCATGCTGGAATCCGTACTTCGCCATGCCGGTTATAAAACAGGGCTATACACAAGTCCTCACCTGGTTCAATATACAGAGAGAATTAGGATTAACAGCGAAGAAATTTCCCGGGATGATTTTGCGCGGGTTGTTTTCAGGGTTATTGAGCAGATTGAGCCGCAAAATACAGTTTATTATGATGAAAAAGAACTGCCTGTTTTTGGCGGGGATAAATCAAAATTTAATAGAGAGCTACTTTCCTTTTATAAACAATGTTTTCAGGGGAAAAGTATTCAGCATAAGATACTTGGTGAAATTAAATTCTTTGCCGCCGGAATTAGAAAAACAATTCATATCAACAGTATACAAGATCTAAAATTACTGACTAAACTTAATGAATTAATTAAAAACGGAAAATATATAAAAACAGAATTTCCCTATAAACAAAGAAAAGACGGTATAATAAGGTTTCACACATTATTAACAAAAATCAGGATAAATAATTCGTTTAAAAACCTGGAAATAAAAATTGTTGAAGATAATAAAGAAAGAAAATTTTATTTTTACAAAGAACAAAGCCCCGGCACTTTACCCGGAAAGACGGGGGTGACCGAGACTTCTGACTATATTATACCAGAGCAAAATTCAATTTTCAATCCTGATTTTAAAAACCCCGGCACTTTACCAGGAAAAACCGGGGTGAGCTGGGGTTCTAATTATATTATACTTGAGCAGGATTCAGTTTTCAATCCGGCATACCCTCAGGAAAAAATTCCGGCTACTGAGTTTGAAATCCTGACAGCAGCCGCTTTTATTTACTTTTACGAGCGACAGGTTGACTTTGCAATAATCGAGACCGGCCTTGGAGGCAGGCTTGACGCTACAAATACAATTAAAAACCCCGAATTATGTATAATAACAGACATTGACCTTGACCATACATCCAGGCTAGGGGGTTCAATAGAGGAAATTGCCTTTGAGAAAGCCGGGATTATTAAGCCCGGAGTCCCTGTGATAACACTTGAAGATAACAAGGGGCTTGAGGTTATAAGCAACAAAACGCTTCAAACCAAAAGTCCTGTATATATTACAAAGCAGGAGAAAGCAAACTCCAATGAAAATGAACTAAAAGGGGTATGGCATGGCAGAAACCTCGCTCTGGTAAAGAGAGCTGTAAGGTTATTAAGGGGAAAAGGGTTTAATATACCCGGAAATGCAGAGAAACAGGGGATAGAAAATGCGCTATGGCCTGCCAGGTTTCAGTATGTCAGGGAAGAAAACCTCATAATAGATGCGGCTCATAACCCGGCCGCGGCTTTGGCCCTAAGACAAACCATTGATAAGTATTTTCCTGATTCCAGCAGGATATTTATCTATTCCTCGCTGAATACAAAGGATTACAAAAAGGTAATAGATACGCTTTTCAGGGAAGAAGACAGGGTGATCCTGACAAAATCTTCATCTTTAGCCTCTGTTGATCCTAATGAAATGCCGAATTATCTGAAAAACAAAAATTCAGAAGTTTATATAAGCCAAAATATAGAGCAGGCAATGGATATTTGCAGAAAAATCTCCTCTCAAAGTGATCTGGTAATTTTTACAGGATCTATTTATGCAATAGGTGAATTTTTTGAATATAAGAACAAGCTTATTTTGTATAGCAATTCGAGTTAATTAAATTCAGTTTTTATGTAAAAATAACATAATGATGTTTACAAGTTAGCAGGATTGGAGATGTTTATGCAAAGAACTTTTATAGCCATAAAACCTGATGCTATCCAGAGAGGACTGATTGGAGAAGTTATACGGAAGTTCGAAAAAAAAGGGTTTAAGATAATCGGATTAAAAATCTTGCAATTAGACAGGGCAACTGCTGAGAAACACTACGCTGAGCATGTTGGAAAACCGTTTTTTGAAAGCCTCGTGAACTTTATAACAAGCGGGCCTCTTGTAGCGATGGTCCTGGAGGGGGTTAATGCGGTTGATGCGGCAAGAAAACTTATGGGCGCTACAAACCCTGTTAATGCTGATCCGGGAACAATCAGGGCTGACTATGCGCATACAATGGAGAGAAACATAGTTCACGGCTCAGACTCGCCAGAGAGCGCTGAGCGTGAAATCGGGATTTTCTTTGATGAGTCAGAGCTGGTTCCCGGCTGGAAACGTGATTTAGAAGAAAGGTTTATTAGTTTATAAACAATGCACTTATTATTTTTAGATGAATCTGGTACAGTACCGCCGCCAGACAAAATTAAAGATAAGTATTTTGTCATAGGAGGTGTGATTATTGATGAAAAAGACTGGCATGATATTAATAGAAACTTTATTTCTATTAAGAATAAATACGGGCTTTCTATAGATTCAGAAATAAAATGGCGGTATTTTTCTCCTACAAATAAGGATGCCTCAAATAATTTGATTTTTCTTGATCAAAATCAAAAGTATGCTTTAAGGGAGGAATTATACGCGTTAATTACCAGCTATGAATCAGTAAAAATAATTTATTCACTAGCGGATATAAGAGAAATTTATAAGCTTACCCCAATTACCAACCAGGATAATTTTTATGGATATACTTATTCACTGGTAATTGCAAAATTTAAAATATATTTAAATAACTTGTCAAACAAAGCAAATGGAATAGTTATTATAGATAACAGGCTTCCAACAGATGATAAAAAATTAAGAACTTTTCATAACGAATTTTTATATGCACTTAAAAAAATATCACATATTAACAAAAATATCGGGATTGAGTCTTCTTTAGCAAGTAATAATTTAATAGAAGAAGTCTTTATTGCCCCTTCTGATCATAGTATGGGGATACAATTTGCTGATATTGTAATAGGAGCAGTCTATAGAAAATACGAGAAAAATGATGATAAGTGTTTTTCCAGGATACAAAAATCAATATTGTCAGAAAAATCAGAAATTATAAAATTTCCATAAAAAGAGACGTCGAGTTGAGTAAACTCAAACCTGCTAAAGACGCAGTCTCGACGTACTATTATTATAACATTGTTTTAAACTTTTTAAAGAGGCTGGAAATTGTCAAAATATTTTAACTTTAACCTTTTGAAAAAAAGTTCTGAAAGCCGGGCAAGGGCCGGGTTGTTCAAGACCCCGCATGGCCCTGTGGAAACCCCTGTGTTCATGCCGGTGGGAACTAATTCTGCCGTTAAAATGATGACAAATGACCACCTGGAAGCAACCGGGGCGCAGATTATACTTGCAAATGCCTATCACCTGTTTTTAAAACCCGGACATAAACTGGTTGAAAAAGCAGGCGGCCTGCATAGATGGATGAACTGGCACAAGCCCATACTTACTGATTCAGGGGGGTTCCAGGTTTTTAGCCTGGCAGGCCTCAGAAAAATCACAGATGACGGGGTAAACTTTAAAGACCCGAAAGACGGCTCAAGTTATTTTATAAACCCGGAAATTTCAATGGAGATCCAGAATTCACTTGGGGCGGATATTATAATGGCTTTTGATGAATGCGCTCCCTACCCCTGCGAATACGAACTAACAAAAGATGCTATGGAAAGAACCCACAGGTGGCTTTTTAGATGCGTTGAAACCCATAAACGTAAAGACCAGGCACTGTTTCCTATAGTCCAGGGTGGAGTTTACGAGGATTTACGGGAGCAAAGCGCAAAAATCATTGCTTCCGTAGAGTCGCATGGCTATGCTATCGGCGGGGTTAGCGTAGGAGAACCCGGTGGTCTCAAAAACAAGATAGTCGAGTTTACGGTGCCGTTTCTGCCGGAAGCTAAGCCCAGGTATCTTATGGGCGTTGGAACCCCTGAAGACCTTCTTGATGGTGTGCTCAGGGGGGTGGACATGTTTGATTGCGTCATGCCCACCAGAAACGCCCGGCATGGTTCTTTCTTCACTTCTGCCGGGCGCAAGAACATCAAGGTTAAAGAGCTGGAAGATGATTTTACCCCGCTTGACCCGAATTGTAATTGCTATGCCTGCCGGAACCACACAAAGGCATACATCAGGCATCTTTGCAGAATGCAGGAAGCTACAGGCGCAATTTTAATGACTATTCATAATATCCATTTTCTTGTAAACCTTATGAAACAGGCGAGAGCAGCAATTCTTGAGGATAATTTTGTTTCTTTTTACGAAGAAAAGATGCGGGTTTTAAGAAAGCAGTAATGCCTATCTCTTGATAAAATTAAGCGGATTAGTAGGTTTTCCGTTAATCCTTACCTCAAAATGCAGATGAGGCCCCGTGCTATACCCGGTGCTTCCCTCATAACCTATAACCTGGCCTTTTTTAACATAATTGCCAACTGCAACGTCAGTCCTTGAAAGGTGAGCATACAGCGTAGAAGCTTTTTTGCCTTTATGCGGGCCGTCTGCAAGAATTCCATGGTTAATTATAACGACTTTCCCGTAACCGCCATACCAGCCGGAATGTATGACCTTACCTGAATTAGAGGCTTTAATAGGCGCCCTATTGCGTCCTGCAATGTCAATGCCGGAATGAAATCTCCTGCTTCCAAAGATAGGATGTCTTCGCCAGCCAAAGCCCGATGAAATCGCACCGGCAACCGGCCTGATAAACACTGTATCAACCAGGGTCTGCGTTGAAACAAGGTTGCTTATGTCTTTTTCAATGTCTTTTGAAAGGCTTGCCAGCTCTCTTTGTGCCTGTTCATAAGCCTGTCTGTCAGTTCTCAGCTTGCTAATCAGGTATTCACTGGTTTGTACCGAGTAGTTCAGGCGCCTTTTTTTTCGGTTCATTACTTGCAGGTTACTGGCTATATTTCTTTTTTCGTAGGCTACAGACCTCTGGGAGCGGAGAATCTCCTCTGATTTCTGCTTTAACTCCTCCATGAGCTGTTTATCTTTTTTTAGCATTGCTTTTTGATAGTATAACCTGTCAAAAAACGTTGATAAGTCCTTAGACGCAAATATAACGTGAAGTACGCTTATTCTCTCGCCTTTATATATTTCCCTGACACGCTTTGCTGCTGTTTGCGAGAGCTTTTTATGCTCCCTTTCAAGCGAATTCAAATTCGATTGCAGCCTTGACATGTTAAGTCTTGATTTCCATAATTTGTTTTCGCAGCTCTTAATTGATTTTTTTGTTTTCTCAAGGTTTTTTTGTGTGGTAGTGAGCTTTTTTATTTCCACGTTTTCTTTTTGCTTTAATTCATTTATTTTTTTCTCAAGTTTTTTTTGCTCAAGCTCTTTTTTAGCATTAGCATTTACCGGCATGGCAAATATAAGTCCTGTGGTTAAGCACAAAACCAGTAACAAACAGGACAAACCCTTAACACCAGATGAATTACAATTTATTTTCATTACCCAGCTTTTTTTAAACCCCTAGCCAAACAGCAAAGGAATCAACATTACACTAACTGTCCATAAAACAAAGCAAGTCGTGATTACAAAAATAATAGCCCTTTTATTTTCCCTGAGAAATTCCATAGTTTAATCCTCTTTAAAACCGGTTTTTACTTTTCCTAAACTGGCATGGTTTGCTGGTCTGCCTTTTTAGATTTTCGCAGAATTGTAATGATATTTCAAATTTTTTAAGATATAACGCATACCTTCTTCAATTAATTCATTGGCAGAAACTTTTTTCCTTTTGTGAAAAGTTCAAAGAGTTAAGAGCTTTGTTTTAGGGTGCTTTCGGGTTTAAACCATTGAATGTTGTAGTGATAAGGAGGTTTTATCAGGCCTGAGATAAATATACCTGGCGTCAAATATACCCTCAACCTGTTTCATCTCGTCAAGAATTTCATCCCAGATATGCTCATCAGTTGTGATGATCATGGTTGACTCCCCGCCGACTGTATCTTCTTTTCTTGCAACAACCATCATCCTGATATTGATGTTGTTATTTCCAAGAATAGTTGAGACTTTAGCAATCATACCCGGCTTATCATGGTGAGGCGCAACTAAAATATGCTCTGCTATTTCAAGGCTTGTTACATATTCATTGATCCTGACGATTCTTGGGGTCTTATCAGCAATCATAGCACCGCTTACGGTCTGAATACCTGAATCAGTGTTTAATTTAACTGTTATAGAGCCGGCATAGCTTCCCAGCTGTTCTGACCTGGCTTCAATTACTTCAAAACCGTTCTGTTTAGCAATTATTGGGGCATTAACATAGTTAACATCCTCAAGGTTGTGTGATAGAACTCCTTTTAACACAGCAACTTTAACCGGGGTGGTATCATACTGTGTAAGCTTTCCTCTTGTTGCTATTTCTATGCTTTTGATTCCGCCTTCACTTATTTGTCTTGCAAGAAGGCCTACATTCTCGGCAAGGTTCATGTATTCCTTTACAGGTTCAAGCAAGTCAGCCCTGAGGTAAGGAATATTAACCGCGCTCTTTGCGGATTTGCCTGCCAGGACGTCTCTTATCTGTTCTGCAACATCAACCGCAACTTTTAACTGTGCTTCTTCGGTGCTCGCGCCTAAATGGGGGGTCATTACAAGATGACCGTTTGTTGTTAGCAAGGGGTTATTAGGGTCAATAGGCTCTTTTTCAAACACATCAAGGGCAGCAGCGGCAATTTGTCCTGATTCTATGCCTTCTTTCAGGGCTTCCTCGTCAACAATCCCGCCTCTTGCGCAGTTAACCAGCATTACACCTTTTTTCATCCTGTTTATTGTGTTTCTATTTATAAGATAAGCTGTTTCTCTTGTCTTAGGAGTGTGAATCGTAATAAAATCACAGACTCCCCAGAATTCATCAAGGCTTTTTACAAGAGAAGCGCCTAATTCCTCCACTCTTTCCCTGGTCACATAAGGGTCATAAACAATAACCTTCATTCCCATTGCAACAGCCGCTTTAACAACTCTTGAGCCGATTTTGCCAAGTCCTATGGAACCAAGGGTTTTATTAAAGACTTCTGTACCGGTGAATTTGGACCTTTCCCATTTACCCTGTTTTATCGATAAATCTGCCTGAGGGATATTTCTTGCCATAGATAGTAATAAAGCCACGGTATGCTCAGCAGCAGCGGCAGTGTTGCCTTCCGGGGAATTCACAACGATAACACCCCTGTTTGTAGCTTCTTCAAGGTTAATGTTATCTACTCCAACACCTGCCCTGCCGATTATTTTCATTCTTTTTGCACACTCAAGGACTTTGGGGGTAACTTTTGTCTGGCTCCTGACCATTAAAGCGTCGTATTGCCCGATAATTTCGCAGAGCCGGTCCTCAGGCAGGGTTTCCTTAAAATCAACGTCCGCCACTTCTGATAAAATATCGCCGGCTACTTTGTTAATTTTGTCCGTAACCAGGATTTTTGGCTTCATAGCATACCTCCTTGCTGGCATGATCTCTAGTATCAATAAAAAAATAGCATTAATAAGAGGCAAAATAAAGGATAATTTTTTAAGGAGGGGCGAAAAAGTTTTTACGTATACCGAAATTTTTAAAAATCTATATAAAGGCCGCCTCCTGCCAGAGCAAAAATTTACAATGTAATAAAAACTGATCTCAATAAATCCATTTTTTGGCTTACCCATTAAATTCAAAATTTGGTTTTTATCGTGAAATTAACTTATCCGTTATATTTTTGAAAAACCAAAGATGCATTATGACCGCCAAAACCGAATGAATTTGACATCACCGCATTAATATTATCGACTTTCCTTGATTTATGGGCGACATAATCCAGGTCGCACTGTTCGTCGGGATTATCCAGGTTTATTGTAGGCGGGACCATGCCGGTCTTTATTACTTTCAGGCATGCTGCCGCTTCTATTGCTCCTGCTGCTCCCAGAGTATGACCTGTCATACTCTTTGTAGAACTTACAAGTAAGCCGTTTTTAGCATAACCGCCAAAGATTTTCTTTATAGCAAGTGTCTCTGCAATATCCCCAAGCTCTGTGCTTGTTCCGTGAGCATTGATATACTGAATATCTTCCGGCTTAAGCCCTGCATTGTCCAGTGCAAGCTGCATAGCTCTTGCCGCGCCTTCGCCGTCAGCGCAAGGGGCAACAATATCGTTTGCATCAGCATTTGCGCCATAACCTGAGATTTCGCAATAAATTTTTGCTCCCCTGGCCCTGGCATGCTCCAGTTCCTCCAAAACAAAAATTCCGGCTCCCTCTGCCATTACAAACCCGTTTCTGTCCTTATCAAAAGGCCTGCTTGCTTTTTCCGGCTCATCGTTACGCCTGGAAAGGGTTCTTGCACTGTTAAAACCTGCTATTGCAAGATTGGTTAACGGGGCTTCGCAACCGCCTGCTATTATTACATCGGCATCTCCGTATTCAATTGTCCTGAATGCGTCTCCTATACAGTGTGATGAGGTTGCGCATGCTGTTACTACAGCTTTGTTAGGACCTTTTGCATTAAACATTATTGAAATTCTGCCTGCCGCTATATCCACAATCATCATAGGAACTGTAAACGGGCTGCATTTTGCAGGTCCTTTTTCAATGATTGCAAGGTGATTTTTTTCTATAGTTGCCATGCCGCCTGAGGCACTGCCAACTATTACCCCCACCCTGGTTGGATCAATTTTTTCAGGGCCTAACCCTGAGTCCTCATAAGCTTCTTTGGCTGCTACCATAGCCAGCTGGGTGTAGCGGTCCATTCTTTTAACTTCTTTTTTATCAATGTATTTTCCGGCGTCAAAGTCAGTGCATTCACCGCCAAATTTTACGTCATGCTGCGTTAAATCTATTAAACTGATTGTTTTAATCCCGCTTTTCCCGTTTACTATATTCTCCCAGAATAAGTCAACTCCAACACCAAACGGGCTCACCATTCCCATTCCTGTTACGACAACTCTTCTGGCTTTCTTGCTCATCAATATATTCCCTTAAATTTAAACTGTTTTCACTCTTTTTAGTAGGAAGATAGGGAGGCTCATGTTTTTTAACTTTTAATAATAAAACATTTGCCAACCCTACTTCTTCATTTATTTAAAATTATAACTTAACTGCTTACTTTTTGTTTTTCAATGAAATCAACAGCATCCTGGACTTTTTGAATTTTTTCAGCTTCTTCATCCGGAATTTCTATTCCAAACTCTTCTTCAAAAGCCATTACAAGTTCAACCGTATCCAGTGAATCAGCGCCTAAATCAGCTGTAAAGCTTGCTTCCTGGGTTACTTCAGATTCTTCAACACTTAATTGCTCTACTATAACTTTTTTTACTCTTTCAAAAGTTTCGCTCATTTTTTTCTCCTTTTTTCGATAAACATTGTAGTAAACTAACAAATTAATATACTAATATATATTGAAATCAAAGTAATTTGTCAAAAATTATTTAACGGGTTTTTAATTTTTTATATCACAAGTCCTCCATCAACTCCAATTACCTGTCCTGTTATATATAAATTCGGCCTTGAAAGGAATTTGACCACATCTGCTATATCCTCAGGCGAGCCGAGCCTGCCCAAGGGAATGTTAGCTTCAATCTTTGCTGTATCCAGTTTTTCTGTCATTGGTGTTTTGATAAAGCCCGGAGCTATGGCATTTGCCACAATTCCTCTTGAAGCAAGTTCTTTAGCGATTGTTTTGGTGAACCCTATCACTCCTGCCTTGGTAGAAGCATAGTTTGCCTGGCCCGCATTTCCATAAACTCCTGTTATACTTGCCATATTGATGATATTGCCGCTTCTTTGCTTCATCATTACTTTAGCAACAGGTCTTGTTACATAGAAAACACTATTGAAATTTGTGTTAACAACTTTTTCCCAGTCCTCATCAGACATCCTGATTAATAAACCGTCCCTTGTGATTCCTGCGTTATTGACCAGGACATCAATTCTGCCGAGTTCCCTGACTGCCTGGTCGACCATCTCATTAACAGCATTACTGTCAGTAACATCACAGCCTATAGCTATAGCTTTTTGGCCCAGGCCTTCAATTTCTTTAACTGTTTCTTTAGCTTCAGCTTCGCAGGGAGGCACAGGGTAGTAGTTAATTACCAGCTGGAAACCTTCTTTTGCAAGTTCAAGAGCGCATGCCCTTCCGATTCCGCTTGATGCGCCTGTTACTAAAGCTGTTCTTTTTATCTCATCACTCATATTTAACTCCTTTTCCCCAAATATTTAATTCTTAAACCTGTGCCTTTGAGGCAAATGCCTCTTTTACCTTCTGCAATGCGGCACTATCGCTTACATTATAGACACTTGCCGACCTGGAAATCTTTTTTATCATTCCTGATAAAACTTTTCCGGGCCCGATTTCTATGAATGTATCCGCGCCCTGCTCAATCATATAGCTTACTGACTGTGTCCAGAGTACTGATGAATACATTTGCTTTACCAGTTTTTCTTGTATTGCCCGGCTATTAGTTGTTGGTTGTGCATCAACATTTGCTATAACCGGAAACCTGGCGTTATTAAAATTTGTATTATTCACAAACTGAGTGAATTCCCCGGAGATACTCTCCATAAGCGGCGAATGAAAAGCACCGCTGACTGCCAGGGGAATTACTCTTTTAGCGCCCATTTGTGCTGCGAGCTCGTTTGCTTTCTCTATGGCTGCTGTTTCCCCGCTGATGACGGTTTGGTCAGGTGTATTGTAGTTTGCCGCGCAGATTACACCCGCTGAAGACGCTTGCTGGACCAGGTTATCTAACTGTTCCCGGTTTAATCCCAGTATAGCTGTCATGCTGCCTGACGGAGCGTTATTCATAAGCTCTGCCCTTTTTTGAACAAGCGCTACAATTTCTTCAAGCCCAATAACTCCTGCCGCATAGAGAGCAGGGTATTCCCCGAGGCTATGTCCGGCTACAAAATCAGGTATAATGCCGGTTTCCTGTACCAAAGCCTCGTATGCTGCCATAGATGTTGTTAAAATTGCCGGCTGGGAATTAACTGTTTGCTTTAAATCCTCTTCGCTGCCTTCAAAACAGAGCTGTGAAATACTTCTTCCTGCTGTTTTGTCCGCTTTATCAAAAACTTTTTTCGCGCTATCAAAGTTCTCATACAGGTCTTTTCCCATACCTGAATATTGAGATCCTTGCCCCGGAAATATAAATGCGATTTTGTTCATTTTTTTTGTTAACTCCTGAATAAAATTATTCCCCCGACTTTTTTTTGATAACCTGTTTAAACAATCATTTCAGTTGTTTTTCCGATCTCCTTAATTTTATCACAGCCGATTACCACGTCAAGCCTGTCATAGAACGCTTTAATACAGTAAAAATAACGGCTTTTATTATGATGAAAATATGGTAGTGATCAATTAATGACTGATCACTACCAAGAATAAAAACTTACACATTTTAAAATTTTTTATTATCTACTTAACCCCAATGACGGGTTAGTTATTTTTAAAAATTCCTTAAAACGCCCTCCCAGCCCGCCCCAGAGGAGGGCGCGCGGCTGCATGAATGAGGCTATGC
>JANQEB010000024.1 GCA_028278605.1 Candidatus Gastranaerophilales bacterium | reverse complement strand
CGAGCTCTTTGGCTCCAGATTGTGTTCAATTTTAATGAATTGCAGACGGGGATCTATCTTCGCAACAGGTTTTTTACCCAGCACGATCTTTATCCGTCAGACATTTACTAATTCTCTTTAATTTTAACTGGAATTAATCATACAAGCGGGAGCGTAAAATGGTCAGGCTTTGTTGCGAAGCAGGCGGCGCTGTCCGCATTTTAGCACCGGTCATTTTAAAGCTCATTCATGCCAAAAAATTATAGAGAATCGAAAAGAGGCTCCGCCTCTTTTCTACCTATAGAGTGGCTGTGCGCGGCAGCTAAGGCAGTAGCTCATTCATGGGTGGGTTTTGGCAAATGTTGCATACATGCAATTAGTAATTCGAATTAATTTGCAGAAGCATTTGTTATAAAGTTTTTATAGAAATCAATCATTTTTAGAAAATCATCTTTTGAAATTCTCTCATTTGTCCCGTGAATTCTTTGAAGATCCTCTTTTGTGGCTTTCCACGGATAAACCCAGTAAGTACCGTTTTGTATAAGTCCCCTGCTCTGGTAATGGTAAGAATCTGATGTCCCTATCATAAGGGATGGAACAGGTTTTGCTTCAGGATAAACTTCTTTGTAGGAACTAACAATACTTCTATACCCCGGTGAATCTGTAGGAGAAATGCCGGAAGGTTCCCTGTTTATTCCTTCTGCTGGTTCTATCTTAACAGCAGGGTTATTAACAACTTTATTTAAGTATTTTTTCACTTCATCAATGCTATCACCGGGTAAAATTCTTACATTTAAGTTCGCCTCGGCATTACCGGGAATAACATTAGCTTTATTACCTGAATTAAAGATTGTTGGCGCTGTTGTTGTCCTTAACTGGGCATTTAGGCCGGAACTCTTTTTTGCGGCCATTGGCATTAAAGGGCCAGCCATACCCATGTTTGCAAAAATTGCGCTATATGGAGGTTTCATTAAATCCGAAAGTTTTTTTCCCATTTTTTTAACGGGTTCTGTTGTCCTTATAGGGAAGGGGTTATCTTTTATTTTTGTTAAAGCTTCTGCCACATCATTAATAGCGCTATCAGGAGATGGTTTTGAGGAGTGCCCCGGTTCCCGGCGTGAACTTATCGTTAAGTTCAATAACCCTTTTTGTGCTATTCCTATTAATGCCACTTCTTTTTCAACGCTGCCCGGCAGAACCCTGTTTCCTTTTGGCTGGGCTTTGTCGTTTATAATGGGCATTCCTTCATCAATTGCGCATTCAAACTCTATTCCCCTTTGCTTAAGAATTTCAGCAATTTTTGCAGCTCCGTTTTTACCGCCGGTTTCCTCGTCATGCCCGATAGCAAAGTATATAGTCCTTTCAGGCCGGAAACCTGATTGGGATAAACTTTCTATTGCCTCACAATTAGCAATTACCAGTGATTTTTCATCCAGCGCGCCTCTTCCCCATACATAGTTTTCATCAACATCACCGGAAAAAGGTCCATGCGTCCAGTCCTCTTCTGTACCCGGCGAAACAGGTACCACATCACTATGACCTACTATTAATACCGGTTTTAAACTTTTATTTTGACCTTCCCATTTGTATAAAAGACTATAATCACTTACCTGTTCTTTTGAAAGCGTATTATGCATTTGGGGGTAAATAGTTTCCAAAAACCGGACAAAGTTGTTAAACTCACCTTTATCAATTCTGGAAGGGTCATCCTGGGCAATGGTTTTTATTTTTATGGAATCTGAAAGGTGTTGTATGGCAGAATCATTAGTTTTTGGAGTTTCTGCTTTTGTGTCTTTATCACTGCTAAAATAAATATTGCTTCTTTTTTGCAATAAAATTGAATTAGTTATCATTTTAATTAGTTCCCTATTAAATTTGTATTCATACCTATACAAAACCTGTAAATTTAATATTTTATATTTTTTACTAAAAGGTAAAAAATATTTACATATCTAAACTTTTTCCTTATTCTTTAATTTAAGTACACAATATTTTTCGTGAAGGCTTAAGCAATGATTAAGACGCACAATCTGATATACTTAGGACCTGAGGGTTCCTATACGGAAATGGCCGCGCAAAAATTCATGGAATCAGCAGGGATTAATGATTTCAACAGGAGCATTAAAAATTCAATTATAAGTGTTATTGAGTCAATGGATAATGCCAACGGCGATATCGGGGTTGTGCCCATTGAAAATTCTATTGAGGGAATCGTAAGAGAAACCATTGATAATCTTATCAGGGCAACTTCCAGGGTTATGATAACAGGAGAAACCATTGTTCCAATTTCACATTGCCTGATAAGCAAGTCTGATATCCCTAATAACATTGAAAAAATAGTCTCCATTCCACAGGCACTGGCCCAGTGTAGGAATTTTTTGGAAAAAACCTTTCCGGAAGCCGAAAAACTAAGCTCAAAAAGTACTTCTGAAGCTGTAAAACAACTGAGAGACCTCCCGGAAACTTACGCAGCAGTTGGTTCATCAAGGGCAGCGGAAATATATGGACTCAATATACTTTTTTCCGGGATAAACGATGAAAAAGACAACCTTACAAGGTTTGTTTCCCTGGGTTCCACAGTGCCGCCTGCAACCGGAAATGATAAAACCTCAATTGCAATTTCCATCAGTAACAAACCGGGTACGCTTGTGGATATCTTAAATATATTCAAGGAAAGCAGCATTAACCTTTCCTACATAGAATCACGCCCTTCCAAGAAAGTTTTTGGGGATTACACGTTTTTTATAGACTTTGACGGTCATATAGAAGATGAAAATGTCCAGCGCACAATAGGTAAAATTACTCCTTATGTGAATTTTTACCGTTTCCTTGGCTCATACCCCAGGTGTAAAGCCTAGGAGCCTTGTCCGGCAATTACTTAAAAACATCATTTTGAGGAAGAATCTCCTTGCATTTCATGAGATGTTTCGCTACGCTCAACATGACAATAGGTTGCTTTTTCTCGGATAGGTTCTAAATCATCTGAAAATTTTATGAATATAAATAACTTCTACGAAACAGAGCGTTTTAAAAGGAATACAACAGTTAAATCCATAGGAACACAAGGCCAACAAACGCTTTTTGATAAAAAAGTACTGGTTGCAGGTGCCGGGGGACTTGGGTCAGGGGTAATATCAGGTCTTGTTTCGGTTGGTATAGGAACTATCGGGATAATTGACCCTGATATTGTCGAAATTTCAAACTTAAACAGGCAGTTTATCCACACAGAAGCTTCTGTAGGAAAGCTAAAAGTTGAATCAGCTTATGAGTGGGTTAAAAATTACAGCCCAAAAACCGGTATTGTAATTCATAAAACCCGTATAGAAGAGGGTTCTGACGTTGAATTTTTCAAGGATTACGATCTTATAATAGATTGTTTTGATTCTTACAAATCAAAATTCATTCTAAACAAGATTTGTATTCAGATAGGGCTGCCCCTAATTCATGGGGGGGTTGAGGATTTTTACGGGCAGGTGCTTACTATCATTGCCGGCAGGAGTTCATGCCTGAATTGCCTTTTTGAAACCCCTGATACACAAGCAAAAAGAACTATAGGCGTGATAAGCCCGGCAGTCAACGTGATTTCATCCATCCAGTCAATGGAAGCGGTCAAGTTTTTACTGGGTTTTGATGATTTGCTGGTTGACACCCTGCTTACATATAACGGCCTAGGCCAGGAATTTAAGAAAATTAACCTTTACAAAAAACCTCTGTGTACCGGGTGCGGGGATTTTTAGTTAACCCATATAGGTTATAATTCCTTGAAATTACGTTTTTTCTACTTTACTGTGTTAATGGTATAATGCTATATTCAGCAAAATACAGGAAATTAAGCCCTTTTTAAAGCATTATGAAAAAGCTGGAAAACAATAACTGTTTATTGCCTAACCTTTCAGAAGAAGTTAATGAACTTAACAGGCTTCTTCTTGATGTTAAGTGGGAAAATGTGGATTTTGACTCTGAAGTTTTTGATGGGGGTTTATGCGCTGATAACAAACTTCTAAACTCAAAGCAAAAAAAGCTTTTGCAGGTGGTTTTACAAAATATTCCCGAATGGGAAAGGCTTTTAGCCTGCAAACAGCATTTTATCCACGACTATTACCTTGATATCCATACTTTGTCAGTAATCAAAAAGGTAAGGGAGTTTGAGAAATTTGGATCCCTGGATGACTATCAAAAGCTTTTACTGATGTATTCAGCCCTTTTACACGACATAGAAAAAACTGAAAACGAGATTGACCCGGAGCATCCGACAAAAGGAGCGAAAAAGTCCAGCGCAATTTTATACAGGCTGGGTTTTAACGAAGATTTTATTAACAGCGTGTATCTTTTAATCAAGCACCATCAAATTTTAGGGCTGCTTGCTTCTAAAAGGGTTTCTTTTACCCCGCAAGAGATAATTGAAATTTTTAAGGACCCGGGGCTTTTAGACCTGCATGCCATGCTTTCTGTAGCTGATATAAAGTCAGTGAAGAAAAATGAATCTTTTATGAAACAGGACATGGAAAAAATTCTCGATGAAATTGTCGGCAACATACGGGAAATAATTAACCCGAATGACGGGTTAGCTAAAAATGAATTATAGCCTGGTATAATTTTCAAAATTTTTCAAAAATCCCCACCACTCCCACCCTGAAGGAAGTCAAGGGCCTTCGGCCCTTAACAATTCCATATAGATTTTTGAAAAATTTTTAACCCGGATAGATAAATCTACTGGCATGCCTGCATAAAATTGTAATGATTCGACATAAACACTTTACTCTTAGACCCTTTATTTGTATGTTTATTATCTGAGCAGATAATTTAAAAATCAGTTCAAATATCATAGAGTGGAATATACATTAGTTAGACATTAACAGGAAAAATAATTATATTAAGAGCCAAAAGCCAGGCCGGGAAGTTTTTTGGAATAATAACCGGAATAAATTTTGGTTAAAAACGATCGGGGAGTATAATATTGGGAAAATGTAAGCGAAGATCGATTTCAAAAGCTAAAAACCAGAGCTTCAGGATACAGTTTACCCGGCATGAAGCTGTGAATACTGTGGTCAGGGAAGTTGACAGGAATCCTGCCAGTACTTACGCCAGGGAACTCATATCCCTATTCGGGCTGAGCGCCGAGGAACTCTCAGAATCAGGCGTCAGCTATGAAGTTCTAAGGTCGCTGGATAGTGTATTAAACGGCTAGATTAAGAAGAAAAAATTGAAAGCTGCAATAGTAACAGAAAAACAGGATTTAGAACTCGGGCAAATCGCTGAACCTGAACTTCAACAGGGGGGAGCGGTTGTTAAAGTCAGCGGGTGCGGGCTTTGCGGTTCTGACATAGTTAAATTAAAGCAGAAAATAGCTAAAAAAGAAGCAGTCTTAGGCCATGAAGTTGTGGGCCACATCCATAAAATAGGGCAAAACCAGGATTTTAAAACGGGAGACAGGGTTGTGTTAGGCCATCATGTCCCCTGCTATGAGTGCGTTTTCTGTAAAAACCAAAATTATTCCATGTGCAGGGGGTTCAAGGCTACAAATATCTTTCCCGGCGGGTTTTGCGAGTATATTTTTGTTTCAGAAAAACACCTTGTAAATACAGTGTTAAAAGTGCCGGATAACTTGCCGGATGAACATGCCTCCTTTACAGAACCCGCTGCCTGCTGCTTAAGAGCAGTTAAAAGAGCCGGAGTGAAAGCTGATGATGTTGTTTTAGTCATAGGATTGGGTTCAATAGGTCTTATTATGGGCCAGATACTAAAATATTACGGCGCAAAGGTTATAGGTTGTGATCTTATTGATGAACGAATCCGGATTGCTAAAGACCTGGGTTTTGATGCGGTTTATAAATATACTAATGACCCGGAAATATCAAGCTTAATTAAATCTAATTTTCAGCAAGAAGGTGCAGATAAAGTCTTTCTGTGTTCAGGAAGCCCAAAAAGCCTGCCTTTAGCCATGAATTCAGTAAGAGACGGCGGCACAATACTGGTATTTGCGAGTATTTCCCCTGAGGAAGCCGGGTTTGCAAATAACGGCATTTACTACAGGGAACTGACAATTCTTGGCAGTTATTCGCCTTCCCCTGATGATTTGAAAATTTCTCTAAATTTGATTGAAAAAAATATAATAAAAGTGGATAATTTATTTGCAAACTACGATTTACAGGATATAAACCAGGCAATTTCAGATACAATCGCCAACAAAATCATAAAAGCTTTTATAAAAATTTTTTAATTAGCACTTAATTTTTTGACGGGTTTTTATTTTAATAGAAATACATGCGTGTAGAAAATTTCCCAAGGGCAAAACAAAATGAAGGCAGTATTATTCTATAAACCGGGACTGGTGAAGTATGAAGAGACAGAAACCCCGCAAATCAAGCCGGGGGAAGTTCTCATAAAGATTGAAACAGCGCTGACCTGCGGTACTGACGTAAAAACCTACAAAAGAGGCCATCCGGTACTGATAAAAGAAGTTCCATCGGGGTTTGGGCATGAATTCGCGGGGACTATACATAAAGTTGGCAGTGAAGTAAAGGGTTTCAGCGTTGGAGACAGGGTTGTAGCAGCGAATTCCGCGCCATGCAGGAAATGCTATTGCTGTAATATAGGTGAGCACAACCTCTGCGAGAACCTCGATCTTCTTAACGGGGCTTTTGCAGACTATATTAGAATTCCGGAATTAATCACAAGCCAGAACCTGCTGCATATTCCTGATCATCTTAGTTTTGACGAGGCTGCTTTTGCTGAACCGCTTGCAAACGTGGTTCTTGGTATTGAAAAAACCGTGATAAAGCCCGGCCAGACTGTTGGTGTTGTTGGCTTAGGGCCAATAGGCCTGATGTTTGTACGGTTAGCAAAGTTAAAAGGCGCAAGAGTAATAGCAGCCGGCAGAAACCCGCTTAAATTAAGGCTGGCAAAGGAGTTTGGAAAGGCTGACGAGGTTATCAACCTTTTAGAAGTCCCTGATCCCAGGCAGGCGTTTTTTGACTTAACCCCGCAGGGCAAGGGTTTAGATGCTGTAGTCGAAGCTGTCGGGCTTCCTGAGTTGTGGGAAAAAGTGATTGACCTTGTAAGAAAAGGCGGGACTGTTAACCTGTTTGGCGGATGCAAGTCAGGCACTACTGTAACCCTTGATACAAGACGGATTCATTATGACGGGATCAGGATAATAAGCCCATTTCATCATACCCCGCTGCATTTCAGGGAATCCTTGCAGCTTATCAGCGATGGTGCGGTGGATGTAAAGAAGTTAATCACTCATGAAATGCATATTTCCCGCATAGGTGAAGCTTTGCAGCTTCATAACGAGGGAAAGGCAATCAAAATTGCCCTTAAGCCTTAAGTAGATACAATAATAAAGTTAACTACTCTGCTTCCTTTTTCTTCTTGCAGCAGCAAGCCATCCAGTGAAGCGCCAGAGCCGGTGTTAATATGAAAAATACCAGGAACAGCTTTACGTAACCCAAAAAGGTGAATACAAGGTTTTTGTAGAACACAGGGTCAACACCATACCACTTTTCAACGATTTCCACCGCAAAATCCTTCATAAAAATATAGGATATTACGCTGAAAATAAAGAGCAAAAAGCCTACTATAAAAAACTTGTATAGAAAATCCCTGACTGTAACCAGTTTTTCACACATAATTTAATCTCCTTTAAAACTGAATATGATACTTATTCTATAACTTTTAGGGCAATTATGTAACCACTTTTCCAGCAATAATTTAAATTTTGTATTATCCCGGAGTAGAATGAAAACGAGAAAAACAGGTATTAATATGTTTTTGTCTTACTAAGCAGAGCTAAAATTATGGTTGACAAAAAACTGCGTTACCTGTCAAAACTTCCTGAGACTGAGTTTCCATTTATAAGCCTATACCTGCATGTTAACGGGCATGAATTCCTGGAACAAAAGGAAAAAGAAAGGATTTTTGTTAAAAACGCTCTTCAGGAAGCTGAGAACAAACTTCACCGGGAGGGAAACAGGATAAAGCTTGATAGCTTCAGAAAAGACGCCGGAAAAATCCGGTATTTCCTTGAAAATAAGGTTTCAACAAGAGCACATGGGCTAGCAATCTTTGCCTGTGATGAACTCGGGGTATTTGAGGCGTTTCACTCCATAATGCCGTTTGAAAACAGCTTTGCGGTTAATTCTATCCCTCACCTGAAACAACTGGCCTATCACTTTGACGAATGCGAAAACGCGCTTGTAATAATGACAGACCAGCAGCATTCAAGGATTTTCAACGTAAGGTTAGGCGGATTTATACTTGATGAAACGGACATGGGCCATGAAGTCCACAGGTTCCATAAGCAGGGCGGTTGGGCTCAGATGAGATACCAGCGCCATATTGAAAACCAGATACATGCGCATTATAAAGAAGTTGCAAAAGCAGCTGCCGAGATTCTGGATAACAACACGTATGACAATCTAATCCTGATAGGACAGCATCATGAAATAAAAAATCTTCAGGAGCTTCTGCCCGGCAAGATTAATGCAAAGGTAATACATACAAATTCAATGGATATGCGGGAAACCACGGACCATATACTTGAAAAAATACTTAAAGACCTGGCACAACATGAGTCTGAAAAAGAAGAAGAGGCTGTAGAGCAAATCATAGAAAGCTCTCCAATGAAATCAACTCTTGGATTGCAGGATACAATACAGCTTGTGGAAGAAGGACGAGCGGAATTAATTGTGATTCCGGGCTATAAAACTTATCAGGGCTGGAAATGCAATGGCTGCCTGTACGTTACTAAAGACCAGCACCATGCAGGTTGCCCTGCCCCTGAGAAAGGATATCTATCCGGGGAAACTGATTTAATTGAGGAAATAATAAAACTGACTATTAAAAACAATGGGAAAGTAGAGTTGATAAAAGACAAAAGCGCGGAAAAACTGGAAAAATTCGAGGGGATCGGCGCTTTAATCAGGTATTAAGCAGCTCAAACTATTAAGGAACAAACAAAAAGTTTTTATATCTGTTTTGTTACCTGCTTATGTGTACTAAAAAAGTGTTAACCTTTTGTAAATAAATCCGGGAAAAGGGGCAATTTTAGCGAAAAACCCGTTTTTATATAAAT
>JANQEB010000019.1 GCA_028278605.1 Candidatus Gastranaerophilales bacterium | reverse complement strand
TCGTCATTCTGAGCCGGCTCCCGCCATAGGCGGGGCGGGCGAAGAATCTCATTACCTGAGATCCTTCGGCAAGCCTCAGGATGACGGACAAAATTAATTGGTAGTGGCTAAATTCTTAGTGGTAAATTGTAATGTATGATAAAAAGGTGTATTACAAGGTAGTGCCAGTAATCTGACTTTGAAAAAGCAAGTGTTTTTTTGTATAACGTGCTAATTTTTGCCTTAGTATTGTTAAATCCTTAAATATGGCTTGTTTCACCGCTGGTTTTATCTACAGATTTATGATTTTCAGGAAACACAACATTATAAGCGTCCCATAAGTCGCTAAATTTAAAAATTTCTTTGTATCTTTCTGGAATTCGTTCTTCAAGTTTTTGACAACTTTCTTTTGTCCTGTCTCCAATACAATAGGCTACAACTTGCTTTGTTGCTCTTGAAAGTGCAAGCCAAAGCCATCCTAAAAGATGGCTGCGGGCGGGTTTTGGCAAATGTTGCATACATGCAATTCGCGACTCGAGTTAAATAACCCGAATCTCTGGTTGCATACATGCAACATTTGCCAAAAAATTATAAAAAAGAGCTGAACCTAAAATATAGGTTCAACTCTTTTTTTTTAGTTATTGAGTTCTTACTTTTGAACTAGTTCTTTGAACTTTTTACCGGCTGAGAAAGCAGGTACTTTTTTTGCAGGAATCTTAATTTCTGCGCCTGTTTGAGGATTTCTGCCTGTTCTGGCTGCTCTCTTGCGTGATTCGAAAGTTCCAAACCCTACTAAAGTAACCCTTTGGCCTTTAGAAACGTTTTTTTCGATGGTTTCAATAGTTACGTTAAGAATTTCTGAAACACTTTTTTGAGATAACTTGGTCTTTTTTGAAATCTCTTTTACTAATTCTTCTTTGTTCATATGAACCTCCCATTAACTTTAACGTAATTATATTAACGTTCCTTCACTTTTTAAGCAAGTAAAATTGTAAAAATAATTGTAAAAACTTTGTAAAGTTAGTTACAAAAATTTTAGACCACCAGCCGGACTAGCCTGTATTGCATATGCTAAAGCTATTGCTATGGCTGATTTTTAGCTGCTTGCTGCTGTTGTTTTGGATCAATTTTTGATTCTTTCTTTTTTTCCTTACCGGTTACTTTATTAAAAGTTCTTTTAGTAATATTTAATCCCAGCGCAGTGGCAAAAGCCGCGACAATAGCAGGCGGACCATTGATTCCCAGCACAACCGCCATTGTAAACCATGCCCCTATTGAGCCTAAGCATTCAAAACCGCCGTTTCCAAGGAATTTTTTGGTTTTGCTAATAGCAGAATCTTCTTTTTCAGAATGCTTTATAGCATTAGTGCCCAGTAATCCCAGGGTAATAATAGGAATCAGCGTTTCTGTAATACCGCCGCCCGCACCAAGATCAATAACCCTTCCGGCGTAGCTCCCCGTGAACCGGCCCGCATCCATGCCGGATACTTCAAAGTTTACGGCATGCCTGACGCTGTTTCTTGTTTTATTTAATGCTTCATGTATATTTTTAAATTCATTACTGACCGGATTATTTTTGCTAAATTCCTCAAGCCCCTTGACTATTTCATCAAGCTCATCAAGAGAACGGCCTAATTTAGTGTCAGAACCAACAATTCTACTCCGGAGCCTGGCTTCTATGCCGTTTACCCCGACCCAGTTTTCCCTGAGAATATCAGTGTTGTCCGGGCCTCTTTTGGAAAATGCGCTGCCCCAGCTGGTTCTTACTTTACCAAACTCTTTTTTCCACTCACTTAAGCTAAATATTTTCCTGGGTGTTGGGAAGTATTTACCTAAATAAGCCGGGATAACATTTTCTTCAACTTCTTTTCTAAGGCCTTTTAATCTTTCGCCCATGCCTTTATGCAGGTCATCAACGCAGCCATGAATAGTGTCTAACTTCTCGTTCTTCAAAAATGACTGTGCCTTGCTTAGAGCTCTTCTTTCTTTCTGGCTGGCGACTTTAGGCAGGTTCTCGCTCAAAACACTTTTGGCGCTTAAAGCGCTTTCCCTTGCCCAGCCGTAGAATTTTTTCAATGACCCGCCTGTAAATAATAAAGACCACTTACTTGCATCTACAAGCCATTTACCGGGGGTTAAAAACGACATGCCTATTTTTTTAAAACCGAAATCAATAGCTCTCAATCCCTGCATCAGGCCTACATCCCTGCCTTTTTCAAGCGCATAATATCCGTTTAAAAATTTACTTGCCCCATTTACAATTGCAGCTTTTGTTTTTGTGAAAAAATCACCTTCCTTTGCCCTTTTTCCCAAGTCTGCTGCCATCTGGCTAAGGGTTTCCCTAAATTTGCCCAGGCCGCGTCTTCCAAAAATAAGGCCTAAACCTCCAAGCACAACTCCTACACCGGCTGCAACCGTAAATTTAAATGCAGGACTGTGAGGGTTTTTAACGGATTGCATATAATGGTCTAAAAAATCCCCGTTATCAGGCTTTGCAGCTTTAGTAACGCTGTGATATTTTGTACTTCTATCGCTAAAACGGGCAAAGAGAACTCCTTGCTCTTTTAAATTATTAACTTTTTCATTTACCATGCTCATTTTTTTATTTTATCCTAAAGGTTCTCCAAAAACTTTTCTGTACTGTTTAAAACCTTGTCTGTATCTGCGACAGCCTTATTAAACCTTGCTATTGTTTCAGGGTTAGTATTTATAGGCGCGGGTATAGAAGAATAATCCCGCGGCGGTGCGTTCAGGCTCCTTGCCGGGATATTATCATTTCTTATCCGGGTGCTTGCTATAGCTTGATTGTTTCGGTTGTAAGGATTTTTTCTTATTGTTTCCAGGTAATCATTTACCATTGAAGGGTTTGTAGCTGCTGTGCTTACAGAAACCGGTTGAGGGTTATTTCCTGCTTTATTTAAGTATTGGTCAATCATTGAGGGTGAAGAAGTTACTGTATATGAGGAAGAGTCGATTTCTCCTGCTTTTTGCACAAATTTATTAACAAAAGCTGAATTTGTCCCTGCGGAATCCAAAGGAAGTGCCTCTTCCGGTTGTAGCGGATTTTTTTCAGCTTCTTTTTCGGCTTTTTCAGCTTCTTCACTTTCTTTGGTAGTACTTGGCTTACCAAAGAGAGAGTGGGAGAGCTTTGTTAGAATTCCGCTTGCAAAAGGCATCAGTACAAGAATTACCGCAGCAAGCTTGGCGCCGCCTCCACAGAAGCTCTTTAGCTTTAATTTCCACCTCTTGAGGAATGGAATATCTTTATTCAGAATTCCCTTCATTTCTCTCCAGGTTTCACTTGCGCCTTTCCAGAACTTAAAGTCCCCTGATGCTAACCTGCTGATAAAGCCTTTAGGCCCGCCTTCCCCGGCCAGGATTTTAGCCTGGAGCTCTTTAAACCTTTCTATCCTGGCTCCGGGTTTTTTAAATATTTCACTTAATGCTTTATTGTCTACCTGTCCTGTTATAGGGTCAAGTCCCAGTCTGAAATGGAAACCTTCCCTTACTCCAAGCCCAAGCAAGCTTCCAGCCCAGTTTAAAGGTTTTGCGGCTGTTCTTGTAATCCAGGAACTTGATTCCTTACCCAGTGTTTTTAGGCCTTCCGCGGCGTTATACGGCAGCTTTGTTAATACTGACATCATTGTCCAGTAAGGTATAACTTCTCCGAACATACCTTCCATAAAGGTAGAAAGCCTTTCTCCTTCTTTTGCCTGGACTGTCTTTCTGATTACATCACCGATAAAATACATTGCAACAATATCACTCATCTTAAAGGTTTTGCTGCCCGCTGTATAAAGCCCTTTTAAACCTGAAGACAGGAAGGATCCGGGTTTACTGTTCATTAGGGTCTGGAACCTGTTGGATGTTGTTGAAATACTATCAATATTAAAGCCTTTTTCTTTTAGTTTTTTGAATATTTGGGATAATACCCTGTCAGTTTCCTCTACACTCTTATTTTCAAGACCTGATACAAGAGCTCTGGCCTTTCTATTGCTAAATCCTGCCAGTTTTGCCAGGTGATTGACAGTCTCTTTGTAAACCTGTTGCCTTGAAGCACTATTAATAGGCATTCGCTTAAAGCGTTCCCCTAAAAGCCTGATATGGTTTGATTCATATTCGCCCATTGTCTTTATGGCTCTTTTAAAGAGGCCTCTTGACGCACGGGCAATTCTGGTCTGGTCGCCTGATTTTATAGCTTCACTGTATCTTCTCAGGCTTTTCTCATAGGCCCTTTTATGTTTTTCTGACAATAATTCAAACTTTTTAAGGTGTTCAGGATTGATCGAACCGTCCCTATTAAAGATTTTCTTTCCTATTCTTTTTTCTACCGCCTTAATGGCCTGTTGGGCTGATTTCCTATAATTTTCGGACCTGCCTCCCGGTAAAAAGCCTAACCAGTTTAATCTTTTTTTCCAGAAACCGTCACTTCTTTCTATGTTTTCTTTTATACTGCTTTTAAATAATTCTTCAAAGTGTTTTTTCCCGTTTGATTCATATAATTTTTTTGTATCGCTTACTATGTTTGTTATAAACTCTCCCTGTAAGGGCCTGCAGCTCTCCCTTACAAGGCCGTTTACCGGCTGGGTTCTTTCCGCATTTTGCCTGAAATGCTCTACTATTGACCAGTTATTGAGCCTTTGCCCCATTCCCTTGAAAAAATTGTCAACAGGTTTTACAAACCTGTTTTCAGCAAGCCTGTCCAGCCAGGTTATGGTTTTATGGACCCTGCTATCCTTTATGGAAGCGCCTTCAGCAACCTTTTTATTAATCCATCCGGGAATAAATACTGCCGGAATTCCGTATAAAAGTGCAAATAAAGGATTAAGAGGGTTTTCTTTCTCATTAAGATCACCGACAAGTTTTCCTACAGGGTTTTGCTGGGCATATTGCTTTGCAGCTTCAACCTGGGCTGTATTTTTTTCGTCTATAATTGAAGAAAAATTAGCCTGACTCCCGTAGTGGTTTGTAGCGTAGTGCCTGTGTGGTCCCAAGTCTGACATTTATTAAACTGCTTCCTGTTTTCTTCTAAAAATAAGCAAACTAAAACTTTCTTAAATATATAAAGTCATTTTTTACTAATAAATTGCCTGTTTTGCTCAAAGACACTAATAAATGTTAAGAAAAAAGGTGAATGAGGGTGTCTAAAAAATAAATTTAGCAGCCCTTTTATTTTTAGGCAGTGGTATAAAAATACGTGATTTGTCATTGCGAGCCCGGTACCCGCCATGGGCGGGGCGGGCGAAGCAATCCATCACCAAGTAGACTCAAGTGGAT
>JANQEB010000010.1 GCA_028278605.1 Candidatus Gastranaerophilales bacterium | reverse complement strand
TAAAAGCATAGAAGCCTCACATAGAGACTTCTTACAGGATTTCTATATGAAAAAATATACTAATCAAGATGTTTTCGAGCTAGTTGCGTAAGTCCTGTTAGGAAATTAGTTTAGCAGAGCAGTAGTTACGATCTTACTCTTTAACTGCTCCCTGCATTGTACCGCTTATAAAATACTTTTGAAGTGAGAGAAAAAATATAACTATCGGTATCATTGAAATTACCGCACCGGCAGCAATATATCTCCAGTTTGCACTGAAAACCCCTTGCAAGTGGTTCAATCCAACCGGTAAAGTGTACATTTCCTGCCGGGAAAGTACAATACCAGGCCAGAGAAATTCGCTCCATGTCCCCGCAAATGTAAAAACAGCAAGCGTTGCAAGCGCCGGTTTTGCCAGGGGGACTAATATTCTTAACCAGATGTCAAACACATTGCAGCCGTCAATTATTGCCGCTTCTTCCAGTTCACGCGGAATTGCCAGAAATGCCTGGCGCATAAAAAATATTCCAAAGGCATTTACCGCAAAAGGCAGTATTAATCCTGCATAACCGGCAATGTTTGAGTAGGAATCAACCAGGTTAAGCCTGAGCACCATAAGATAAACCGGGACCATAATTACCTGGAAAGGAACCATAATTGTTGCAAGTACAGCAAAAAAAGCAATGTTTTTTCCTTTAAAATTCATTCTGGCAAGAGGATATGCCGCAAGTGAGGATAAAATTAAATTCAGGGCAACTGTAATAAAAGCAACTATAAAACTATTGATAATGTATAAATTAAAAGGTATCTGCTTCCATACGCCGGTAAAATTTGAAAAGGTCGGGGTTTCAGGGATAAATTGAGGCGGATACTGAAAAATATTTTCACCCGAAGATTTCAGGGCAGTTGAGATTAGCCATAGGAATGGCCCTGTTGAAATTACCGCAAGTAATATGAGAATTATATATAATAATATTTTTTTTGGAGTGTAAACCAAGAAAACCGCCTTTATTTCTATGTTGTGGGAAGCTTTTGACGCTCAAGGAATTTAATATTAAAAATTGAAATCACCATAGTAATAATAAGAAGCACAACACCTACAGCCGAAGCATAACCAAGATCAAGGTTCTCAAAAGCCCGCTGGTATATATAATAAACAATTGTTTTACTGGAATTTAACGGCCCGCCCTGTGTCATAACATAGATTTCAACAAACACTTTCATGGCGGCAATCGAGCTCATAACTGTTACAAAAGTAATAGCCGGCATCATATAAGGCAATGTTACCGCAAGGTGTTTCTGAAGGGTGTTTGCCCCGTCAATTTCAGCGGCCTCAAGCTGGTCTTCAGGGACAGTTGTCAGATAAGCCAGGTAAATTACCATATAATACCCTAATCCTTTCCACACAGTAACAAACATTACTGAATACAGCGCAAAATCAGGGTCAGTAAGCCATCCGATTTGTTCCCGGCCTAAAAAACCTAGAAGATAGTTTAAAACACCGTTACCGGCATAAACCCATTTCCAGGCAATCCCGGCTACGACAATGGATACAACTACAGGGATGTATATTGCCGTTCTGAAAAAATTTATACCGGCCAGTTTTCTGTTTACTATTACCGCTATTACAAGAGGCGCAACCACAAGGGCCGGTACAACTCCAATGAGGTAAATAAAGGTATTTAGCAGGGTTTTCCAGAAAACCGGGGCTGTAAAAAGTTCTGTATAATTGTCCAGGCCTATCCATTGCGGGTTATAAATGTCTGCCCTGTAAGTCTTAAAACTTAGCAAAAATGTTTCTATAAAAGGTATAAAAAAGAAAATAACAAGTATAACCCCGGCAGGTATTAAAAATAAGTAAGGAACGTAGGATTTATAATGTCTTTCCAATTGTTTTATCCTGATTTTTAAATTATTTTCTATATAATAACTCGAATTGCTAATTACATTTTTTCAAAATTCCTTAAAATTTATAGAAAAAAGGCGGCGGCTCTGCGTTAGCGGGAACATAGCCCCATCCATGCCATCGTCTACCTCCATGGCGGGCGAGATAAGAAATTTTGAGTTAGTCATATCAATCCTTTCAGCGATTTGGCAGTTCAGGTATAATAATTTTTTACTTTTATTAAATTTTTGTAAAACTTTGCATTAAAAAAAGCAATAAGTTTATTCAGGAGGTTTATAAAAGTATCAGTAATTTAATAAAAAAGGAGAAATTATGATACCGGCAGTAGGATTATCAAATACATCAGTTTATCAAAAAAATAATACTAACTATGCAAAAAATAATTTATCATTTGGAGCAGATCCTTTAAGTGAATTATCAATTAAAAACGATTCTCCAAGCCAAAAAGACCTGAATAGAATTGGGATAAACGCAGCAATAGGTGCCGGGTTAGGTCTAGTTTTCAGTTTAATTAGCCGGGATGTATCAGTATTTGGTAAAATTTTTAGAACTTTAGAATTAACAGCACTATCAGTTGGTATTGGAGAACTTCTTAGAGCCGGTGTAACATTTTTTAAGAAATTTAAAAAAGAAAAAACAGAGTCTCAATAAATACTAAGAAGCTGTCTTATTAAAATCTGAAAAAGGCGGGCAAAGCCCGCCTTTTTCAGATTTTAACATCGCAGTCCTGAAACGAGCCCTTAAGTCATTACCTGCGCGGGTTTCTTTATTTTTAGCCAGACGGGCTCTAAGTCTGATTTTTATTTTGTATCTGCTCAAAGATTTTCTTATAGTTGGGAATATCAAGTAAAATCCATTCAAAAAGCATTCTGATATCTCCATAGCCAATAACTTCCAGTTCATCAAGAAGCTTTGAGTAGCTGGTCATAAATGCTTTTGGCATAGCTCTTTTCCCAAGGTTTTTAGCTTTTTCTTCAGAAATAGTTTTTAAATTAACATCCCAGACTTCCGCATAGTTAAGGCCTACTGAAGTACAATCAGGCATATTTATCTTTTGGGCATCAATTTGGCCGTCTTCATTATATTCATAGCTCATAAGGCCGTTAATTCTACATACAAGAGGTCTATGGTCATAAACTATACATTGTTTTTCAACTAAAAACGGGCAGGAATAGGTAAAATCAAAAATATCCCCGCCTTTTTGCATATAGATAAAACGCTGTTCATATATTTGCAGGGATTTTGTTTTTAACGCTGTTTTTATCTTTGGGTTAAGAGTATCAAAACCCAGTTTAAAGTAAGAATACTCAATTTCACTGGCGGGGAAAGCTCCGTTTTCACAGCAATAAGAACATTTTTGCCTGCATTTAATATATTCTTTCTGGTTATCAAAGTATTTATCAAGAATGTTTTTAACAGAGTTCAGATATATTGTATATTTTGCTACTTTCTCGTCCATTTTTTCGTCCATGTTTAATTTCATTCAAACCGCTAATAGTCTAATTATATAAACATTAAGGCGATTTAATCAATTTTTTCATAATAAATCTGCTTAAAAGCTCTTTACGAATCCTGATAGGTTTTTAGAAATTCCATAAAAAATAATCAAGCTATAACAAACTTTTAGCTAATTCGCGACTGGAGTTAAATAACCTCAATGACGGGTTAGCTAAAAATGAATTATAGCTTAGTATAATTTTAAAAATTTTTCAAAAATCCCCACCACTCCCGCCCTTGAAGGAAGTCAAGGGCCTTCGGCCCTTAACAATTCCATATAGATTTTTGAAAAATTTTTAACCCGTCATTGGGGTTAATTAATATGACAAAATTCGCCGAATTGTCATTCTCATGTCGCAAGGGAATCTGAGCAGCATCGCTGTTTGGTTACAGTACGTCCATCATCATCCTTCTTAATTATAAAACAGCCTGCTTAAGTTAATGTCTACTTGTTTCTCCATTTACCCTTTTGAGCGTAAGAGGCTCATCAATAAGTCCTGTTTCTTCTTGCCCGTCATTATTTAAGATTGAACTAATATGGTTTTCAAGAAGTTTTATGGGATCACGTTCTTTCTTAAAGCCAATATTATTTATTGACCTTAAGTACAATAAACCCGGAACACTATAAAGTATTATTTTTATTTTATACTTTTATTATTTATAAATAAGCAAATTCAATGAAAAAAATAGCAATACAAACGCTGGGCTGTAGATCAAACCAGCTGGAATCCTCAATAATAGCTGATAAATTCACGGAAAACGGCTGGCATGTCGTGGAATTTTCTGATAGCGCTGATATTTACGTGGTTAATACCTGCACAGTTACCGGAAAAAGCGACAAATCTTCAAGATATTTCATAAGAAAAGCCAAAAATACTAACCCACAGGCAAAAGTCATAGTTGCAGGCTGTTATTCCCAGGTTGCAGCCGATGAAATCGCAAAGATTAAAGAGGTTGACCTGGTGCTGGGTAATTCTGAAAAGCTTGAGCTGGCTGAATTGATTATAGAAAAGAATATTCTGGCTAATAACAACGGTAAAATCTATGTTTCAGACATAATGCAGGAAAAAAAACTGCGTGATAAGACGGTTTTATCAGCGTCAGGGCGGGTAAGGGCAAATATAAAAATTCAGGACGGGTGTAATTACCGCTGCTCATACTGCATAATCCCGTTTGCCCGTGGAAAAAGCAGAAGTAATGAGCTTTGCGCAGTAATCAGCCAGGTTGAAGAAATAGCAAATCAGGGGTTCAAAGAAATTGTGCTCTCAGGAATCCACCTTGGGCAATGGGGGCTTGATCTTGAATCCAAAACCAACCTGCTTAGGCTTCTTCAAGAAATTGAAAAGACCAAAAGCCTGCACAGATATAGGCTCAGCTCAATTGACCCGATGGAATTCACAGATGAACTGGTGGATTTCCTTGCTGAATCCACAAAATTCTGCCGGCACCTGCATATTTCGCTCCAAAGCGGGAATAACGCTATTCTAAAAGCAATGAAACGCCGCTATACAGTTGAAGATTACACCAGGTTAATCAATATGCTTGTTGAAAAGATCCCGTTTATCAATATAGGAAGCGATATTATAGTCGGCTTTCCCGGAGAAACTGATGAGCATTTCCAGGACACCTGCAATAATCTTAAAAGCCTTCCCATAGGCTACATTCATGTGTTTACTTACTCCAGGCGCAAGGGAACACCAGCAGCAGCAATGCCTGAGCAAGTTGACGAGGCAATCAAAAAACAAAGAAACGCTGTTTTAAAGGAACTGGCAAATGCGAAGAACCTTGAGTTCCGGCGGAAAATGGAGGGCGGGGAATTCGGGATCATAGTGGAGAATTCCCGCGACAAAGTAACCGGATTGCTGCGGGGAATGACGGATAACTTCATCCCCGTGCTAATTGAAGGCGATGATGGGCTTAAAAACAGCCTTGTAAGGGTGCAGGTAACTTCTATTGATGCTCAAAATACCTATGGTATTGTCAATTGTTAATACCAACTTGTAATCCAACGGGTAAAATTTGTAGTAGTGATCAAATATTAACTGATAAGCTCCTCAATGTCATGCCTGATTAATATATAAGTTGCTCTATTATTATTTTTTCTCTGATGGTATTTTTATACATGAATTAAAACAAAGAGAAAAAAATATGAGTAAATTTTCACCGGGAAGCACGACTACAATCGGAAATTATTTACTGGCAAAGCTAAAAGAAGCCGGTGTAAACCATATATTTGGGATTCCAGGCGATTATGTGATAAATTTTTTCAGTGAAATTGAAAAAAGTGATATAGAAACAATTGTCCCCTGTACAGAACAGGGAGCGGCTTTTGCGGCTGATGCGTACTCAAGGCTCAATGGAATCGGCGCTTTGTGCGTTACATACTGCGTTGGGGGCCTGAATACAATTAATGCCGTAGCAGGCGCTTATGCTGAAAAAGCTCCGTTAATAGTAATTAGCGGTGCGCCTGGGCTTTGTGAATACGACAGTGATTACCTTTTGCACCATTCTGTAAGAGACCATGATTCCCAGTTAAATATCTTCAAGGAAGTAACAGTTTCCCAGACCAGGCTTAGTGATCCTCATAATGCTGCTTTTGAGATTGACAGGGTTATTAAGGACTGTATTGAGTCCAAAAGGCCGGTTTATATTGAATTGCCAAGGGATATGGTGCATGAAAACTGTCTTGTGCCCCAGCCAAGGCATGAAGTTAAATGCGCCTCTAACCTTGCTGTGCTTGAAGAAGCTCTTGCCGAGTCAATAGAACTTATTCAAGCCGCCGGTAACCCGGTTATAATCGGAGGTGTTGAAATCAGGCGGTACGGATTAGAGCAGGAGTTTACCGGTTTACTCGAAAAATCAGGTTATCCTTATGTAACCACAATTCTTGGCAAGTCAATCATAGATGAATCCCATCCGCAGTTTGCCGGTGTTTATATGGGCAAATTAGGCGATGAAAATGTTCAGGAATTAATAGAAAACTGTGATTGTACCGTTATTCTCGGCGCTTTAATGACTGATACTAACCTTGGGACTGCCCAGCTTGATATTTCCAAGACAATCTATGCTACAGCTGATCAGTTATGCATAAAGCATCACTATTACAAGGGAATTAACCTGAAAGAATACATAACTAAACTGTCTGACTTGCTTACAGACTATAAAAAAGACGTAAACATATCCAGGCCCGAAGTTGAAAATTATACACCTCAAAACAATGCCCCTATAACTATAACCCGGTTCTTTGACAGGTTGAACAGGTTTATTCCGGAAGGGTCCACTGTAATTTGTGATGTCGGAGACAGCCTGTTTGGCTCTATTGACCTGGAAATTCCCAAAGATTCCTGCTATCTTGGACCTGCATATTACACATCCATGGGGTATGCGGTTCCTGCGGCCCTTGGGGCACAGGTTGCCAGGCCAGAAGCCAGGCCTATTGTTATTGTAGGGGACGGCGCTTTCCAGATGATTTGCCAGGAATTATCAACTATAGCAGCTCAAGGGCTTAACCCAATTATCTTTGTCTTGAATAACAAGGGTTACACAACTCAAAGATACCTTAAAGACGGTTCTTACAATGATATTAATAACTGGGATTACCATCGTTTAATTGAAGTGTTTGGCGCCGGTAAGGGTTTTGAAGTTAATACGGAAGGTGATTTTGAAGAAACACTTGCTTTAGTTATGGATAATAAGGACAGTTTCTCACTGATTAATCTTAATTTTGACAGGTATGACAGGTCTAAAACCCTTGACAGGCTGACCAGCCATTTTAAACGCAAGGTTTAAGACAGTTTTTTGAATTTTAAGTTCTTAATCTCTTCATCCAGGCAGAATTTTATTAACCTGTTTCTGTCTGTTTCTTTAATATCAGTAAAAGTAATAACAGAAGCCATTAATTTGCCCCGCAAAATCGTATAAAGCACTTTTCCCAGTCCTGTAATCACATTATTTCCCGGCAAAAATAACGAAAAATTCCACAGTTCGTTTATATCCAATTTTTCTTCGGTAATAAAACGGATTCCACCACCGCCAACGTTGATTGTTCTTGTTTCATATTTTTTATCTTCCCTGTGAATAACTAATTTAAGCCCTGCATGAGCCCTTATATAATCCCTTCTCTGGACTTTTTTCTTTTCATCAGGCAATTCAATAACAAAGTCGTTTTCCAGCGGTGAATTAATAACTATTGAGTCAAAAACAAAAATTCCTGAATTTGTATAAATTACTACCTCTATTTCCCTGCCTTCAGGAAAGTCTTTTATGTATTGCTCACTGTCTTCCGGGAAAACAAGGCTTACCCTGTCATTTTCATACCATTTAACAGTGCAGGTTAACTCAGTGTCGTTTATGGTAAGTGTATTGAATTTTATTTTAACTTTTTGCCCGTTTTCCAGCTCCAGCATTCTGTATTAATCCTTTTCTACCTTATAAGCAGGAAGTATCCCGGTTAAGTATTCTACTTTTTACATAAAATCATTAATATTATAATTACACATCTTAAATTTTACTAATATGTAAACTCTTAAAATATGAAAATCAACAGGGATAATCCTTTATTCTTACAGTTTACCAGGCCCTCGGAAGCCGGGAAAACAAGTAATGTTCCCGGTGGAAATGCTGTATTTAGTGAAAAAGTTCAAATACTCGAAGAAATAACCGGGTGGAAAAAAAACGAAAAAGTAACCGGGAAGCAGCCTAAATGGGATCTGAAAAAACTGCCTTTTAAGTATTTTATAGAGGCTGAACCCATGGCTAATTTTAACGGTGCTGTCGGGCTTTCATTTAAGAGTTGGGGTTTAGCTTCAGAGGGGTTAATCAAGTTTGAGAAGGTAATTTCTGAAGACCTGGCTGATATAACAGTTAACTGGTCAAATGAGAAGCTTCCTGAAAGAGAATTTGAGGCCGGTTTAAATAACCTGAAAGTCGTTAATAACAGGATTCAAAAGGCTTATATAACAATAATGATTTCCCCGGCAATTGATGAGGGGCTTACTCAGGAAGCAAGGGTAGAAAGGGTCAGAAGAACCGCTCTTCACGAAATTGGCCATGCGCTTGGTTTAAACCATAGCAATAATCCTAATGATATTATGTTCCACAGGGGGATTGGCAATAAAAAGCTTTCTGGTGTTGATATAAAGAGGTTAGTTGAGCATTATAGTTCAGGAACTTTTAATATAATAACTTAAAGCTTGTAGTACTCAGTTAAATTAATTTTGTTGGATAAATATAAATAGAGAATCAAGTCCTATAATATTATTTATGTAGCTTTTGAATTAATTTGTTTGAATTT
>JANQEB010000008.1 GCA_028278605.1 Candidatus Gastranaerophilales bacterium | reverse complement strand
TTTTCACAAATTTTAATAACATGTCAAAATCCTCTTTTTACTTACTCTTACTAATATTTTGACACATTTTTAATATTTAGAATTGAATTGCCCTGCCTGTTTTTCTTTGTAAAAAGTGATAAGTATTATTTTGAGCAGCAGTTAGAGCCGTTTAAAGAATCCTCAATCAAACGCTGTCAGGGCGGGTGCAGTAGGAACAAAGGAGAACGCTACCAGGGACTGAGTAAAAAAAATTATGATAAATACCAGCAGAAAGTCCTGAATGGGGAAGTAAAAGGTAAAAACAAGAGAGCCGTCTGGAATATTCCCACATCACCATTCAGGGGTGCGCATTTTGCTGTTTATCCCCGGAAATTAATTGAAACCCCAATAAAAGCCGGATGCCCGGAAGGCGGTCTGGTGCTTGACCCGTTTATGGGCTCAGGAACAACCGCACTTGTGGCTGAGCAGTTTAACCGCAACTGGCTTGGCATTGAACTTAACCCCGAATACGCTGAACTGGCACAGGAGAGGTTAAAAAATGCAGCCTGAAAATGTTGATTTAAAATACCTGATTAACCTTCCACCATCAAAAGCCATTAAATTCCTCAGGGATAAAGACTATAAATTCTCCTGGGACTGGCAGGAAGTCTGGCAGGATGCTCATAAAAAGTCTTTTACCGTTGCAAAGGTTATGAGAGAAGATATTCTTTCTGATATCAGAGAAGCGGTTGAGCAGGCAATGGCAGAAGGCCAGACCCTTGAGCAGTTTAAAAAGGGAATTGAACCGACCCTTAAATCAAAAGGCTGGTGGAGTGAAATAACCGGCAAGCCCGAAGAAGTCAGGGAAGAACTTAAAAAACGCAACCTGATCAAGGATGGGGGAGTTATTCCTGACGGGGATGAAGCAATTACAGTTAAACTTGGAACACCCTGGAGATTAAAAACCATTTACAGGACAAACATCCAGACAGCTTATATGGCAGGAAGGTACAAAACGCAGGCTGATAATACTGATAACAGACCTTACTGGCAATATGTTGCGGTAATGGACAGAAGAACACGGGCTTCTCACGCAAGGTTAAACGGCTGGGTATTCAGGTATGATGACCCGTTCTGGAATGATTTTTACCCGCCGAATGGCTGGGGATGCAGGTGCAGGGTCAGGGCATTATCTGGTGACAACATTGAAAAAAGAAATCTTGATGTAGATTCAGCTCAGGGACAATTATCACAGGAAATGAAGGTTGTATCGAAACGGACAGGAGAGCTAAAGCCTGTTGCGGTTTACAAAGACCCTTTAACAGGTCACAGTATATCTCCGGATGTTGGCTGGAGCTATAACCCCGGCAAGGAAATTGGAATTTAACGTTAAAATATGGAGGCAGCTTTTATGCAAAATCAGGAAAATTCAAACAAAAATCGTGGGAATAATGGGCGTAAAAGGAAAGTCCCTGCAACGCATTTGATTAACTGGGTAGGAGGTAAACGACTTTTGCGTAAGTATCTTGAGCCACTTGTCCCGGACGATATTATCAGCTACATGGAGGTATTTGGGGGTGGTGCATGGTTGCTGTTTTATAAAGATAAATGGGCTGATCTGGAAGTTTACAATGACTTTGACTCAAGGCTTACCAACCTTTTCAGGGTTATAAAATACCATCCCAATGAGCTGAGGAGGGAAATGAGATTTATGCTTGGCAGCAGGGAGTTATTTGAGCAGTTTTTATACCAGGAAGGATTAACTGATATCCAAAAAGTAGCCCGTTTTATGTATGTAATTACCCGCTCATTCGGGGGCAGGGGAGAAACATTTGGCACGGTCAAAAAATCCTGCGGAGGGGCAAGTAAAAGCCATAAAAATCTTATGGACAGGGCATACGCTATTCACAACAGGCTTGATAAAGTCCTGATTGAAAACAGGGATTTTGAAAAGTTTATCAAACAATATGACCACGAAGGGGCGTTTTTCTACTGCGACCCGCCATATACTTTTGGGGCAGGGTATGCTGTTACATCTACCAAAGACTTCGACCACGAAAGACTCAGGGATTGTCTGAAAAATATACAGGGCAGGTTCCTGCTGTCTTATGATGATTCAGGGAAAGTCAGGGAGCTATACAAAGACTTTGAAATGGTTGAAGTTGAAAGGCTTAACGGAATTAACAACAGACAGGCAGGAGAGCGAAAAAACAAAATGTTCAAGGAGCTTATAATAGCCAATTATCCTATTAGGGAGACGTTTTATGAGCGATTTCATAGAAATTCAGCTTGATAATGATGAATTGCAACATTATTTAAACCGGCTTGCCGGGAAAACCTCTGATCGGCGACCGCTTATGAAAAATATTGCCGGGATTCTTGAGGATTCAGTTGAAGAGAACTTTACCCGGCAAGGAAAACCGAAGTGGGAAGGGCTGAAAAAACCTACTATAGAAAGGCGTGTCAAAAAAGGGTACTGGCCGGGTAAAATTCTCCAGGTTCGGGGCGAGCTGGCAGCTTCCATTACCAGCCATTATGACGAAGATTCAGCTGTTGTC
>JANQEB010000305.1 GCA_028278605.1 Candidatus Gastranaerophilales bacterium | reverse complement strand
TTAGACCTTGAGATCCTTCGACACAGCTCGCAGAGCGAGCTGGCTCAGGATGACGTAAAATACAAAACAGATGTAAAAACTTTTTGTTTGTTCCTTAATTTAAAATTCCAGTTGCTGCTTATAAAATTTTTTCAAAATGTATACGGATTAGAAAAGGCGAAGCCTTTTCATTCCTTTAAGGGTGAGGCGGGCGGGCATTTTGAAAAAATTTATAAGTAGCAACTTTAGTCTTTCTGTATCAAAACCGCTTCAAAAAAGCTACAGGTTTCTAAGTCTGTATTTTACTTATAACCGTCTTTGAGCCGTGGTGAAGCAAATATGCAAGTTCCCATAGGTTTTTGGACTGAGGGAAATAAAGAGGAAAATTAATAAGAAGTTATTTTTCGAGATAAATAATAAAAACAATAGTGAGTTTATCGCTTTCTTCATGCAGAAAATCAATTACCGGCTTGATATGCCTGAAATCAGGACTATATGGTTCATTTTCACAAAAGCCTTTTAATACAACTATCGTATTATGGACATCATCAGCTAGCTTTGCTACTTTTTTAAATTCTTTTTCTGTAAAATTATAGCTTTTAATTGTTTCCATTTTTTGACTTTCTTTTAAGCATTACCTTATATTATTTATAATATACCTTATGGCAATATTAATGTCAAGCTTATATAATTTAAGCTATGAATGATAAAGAAGTTTTAGAAGTATTCGGGCACAATGTAAAAATTGAAAGAGTTAAAAAATCTCTTTCACAGCAAGAACTTGCTGAAAAAACAGAATTTAGTGTACCTTACATAAGTAATATTGAGCATGGGAAATACAATATTTCTTTAACTCGAGCTCGAAAAATATCGCAATTTTTCAACAAATCTATAGATGAAATGCTCAAATCTCAGAAATAAGAATCAATAAAATGAATAATTTAGAGAAATTTATTGAGATAGTAAATTATTATTTGGTTCAATAATTATAAGCTTCTGCTTAATTGCTTTTGATAAGGTTTTTTCGTTTATATATTCTTTTGCAATTTTTTCATAATTGGGGTCTGGTATAACTCGTTTGTTATTAAAAAAATTTTAAAAATAACTTTCTTGTCTGCCAGAAGTATCATTTTCTTCAATCCCATGCCGTGCTTGACACGGCATCTATCCAATTTGGAATCATTGCAGGTAACTGAAAATTGAATAGGCCCCGCATCAAGTGCGGAGTGACATTTTTGAGCCTGTTAAAAATTTTAGAATTGAATTGCCCTGCAATTCTGCCGGTATTGAAATAACTTTTTTTTGAAGTATACTACGGTTTAATGCTGCAAACCGGACAATCAGGGTATAAAACCTATGAAATTTATACAAAAACCATATGTGATTATCGGCAGTGGAATTGCAGGGCTATATACAGCAATCAAGCTTTCCGAGAAAACAGATAAAGAAATCCTTATAATAACCAAGTCCAACCTGAGAGAGAGTAATTCCCGTTATGCCCAGGGAGGGATAGTCGGTGTTTTACCGGAAAACACCCGGGATTCAGTTGACCTTCACGTTGAAGACAGCATAAAAGCAGGGGCTGGCCTTACTGGCCCTGAAGTCGCCCGGTTTATCTCAGAAAGAAGCGCTGAATTAATCAACGACCTGATCGGTTATGGCGTTGAGTTTGACAAGCATGCTGACCGGAAAATCGAATTAACACTTGAAGGCGCTCACAGTGTAAACCGTATTTTACACGCAGGAGGCGATGCTACAGGAAGAAGCATCGAACTTGCCCTTTCAAGCCTGGTAGAAAACAATCCCCGGATATCTATCTATAAACAAACACTTGCTGTTGACCTTTTACTTGACTCGGAAAGCAGGTGTAAAGGGGTTATTGTGCTTGATAAAAACTCGGGTAATTATGAAACAGTGTTTTCATCAGCTGTGATTATCGCTACAGGCGGAGCCGGCCAGGTTTATAGCCGAACAACCAATCCAAGTATAGCAACAGGAGACGGAATCACACTGGCTTACAGGGCAGGCGCTACCATTCAGAATATGGAATTTATTCAGTTTCACCCCACAGCGCTTGATTTTGAGGAAAACGACTCAAGGTTCCTGATTTCAGAATCCGTAAGAGGGGAAGGCGCAAGGCTAAAGACTCCGGATGGGGAATATTTTACCTGTAAATACGATAAACAGGGAGATCTTGCACCCAGGGACATTGTTACCAGGGCGATTTTCTTTGAAATGAAAGAACATGGCTACCAACACGTAATGCTTGACACTTCCGAAATTCCGGAAGAAAAGCTCAGGTCAAGGTTTCCTAATATAATGAAAGTTTGTGAAGAACAGGGAATAGACATAATTAAGGGTAATATTCCTGTTTCCCCTGCTGCTCACTATATAATGGGAGGGATAAAAACATCGGTTTTCGGTGAAACTTCCCTGCAAGGGCTATATGCAGTAGGAGAAGCCAGCTGTACTTCTTTTCACGGGGCAAACAGGCTGGCAAGCAACTCCTTGCTTGAGTGTGTGGTAGTTGCAAATGAACTTGCAAATCTATTAGCCGAAAAAGAAACGGAAGTAAGCGTTTCAAATGCTGATTGCCAGATAGGGTGCTTAATTAGCCTTTATGAAAAGAACAAGTTTGACTACAAACGTGATATAGCAACTCTTAAAAACACCTTAAGGACTGCCATGTGGGAGAATGCAGGAATTGTAAGGGATAAAGACGGACTTAACGAGGCGTTAAGAATTCTTAATGATTTAAAACTCGACTTTAACCAGCCTTATAAATGTAGAGATGCTGAAGAGTATGAATTCAGAAGCCTTTTAACTATTTCTGAATTAATAATAAGAAGCGCGCTTATGAGAAAAGAAAGCCGTGGCGGACACTTCAGGGATGACTGCCCAAAAACGCTTCCTGAAGCTGCTAACAGCTATATTTCCAAGGATTCTGCCTTTATCGCCGGTAATTGTTGTGATATGTTTTAAAGATAACTTATTAATATATAATATTAAAGAAAATTTTTCCTCAGGTAGGCTGTGAGTAGAAATTTTGAGAGAATTTTACCAGACTAAAATAAACTAAAATAAGCCAAAGTTTCTGTATTCACAAGCTAAAATAAACTAAAATTTCTGTTTAGTATAAAACCCTTGTTTAAAATTTATTTTATTAATAAAATTGGCTTATATTTTCGAGATCAAAATAATAGGTGGTAAAGATGGTGAACACGTTTTTAAACGAAACAAAAGCTTACAAACTCTCAGAAATTAACCATATAATAGGAGGAATCCTCAATTCAGCAGGGGAAGATATCCTGATCAAAAGGTTAGCTCCTCCTCGCCAGGCTGATGAAGATACACTTGCACTTGCAATTTCAGAAGAGGAAATTGCAAACCTGGCAGAATCAAAAGCCAGGGCAGCGGTTGTCCCACTGGGAGTTTCCATTGAAAACATCGCAACTATAGAGGTTGAAAGACCGAGACTTGCCATGATGAAGCTTCTGCATCTTTTTTACACGCCTGTTGATGCTCCTGCCGGTGTTCATGAAAGAGCCTGCGTGGACCCTACGGCTACAGTAGGCGAGAATGTTTCAATCGGGGCAAATTCTTTTGTAGGCAGAGGATGTGTTATAGGCAATAATACAAAGCTTCTTCCTAATACTTATATAGGCAAGTTCACTGAAATCGGAATAAACTGCCTTATTCACCCCGGAGTTAACATTGGAGACAACGCAAAAATCGGAAATAATGTTATAATCAACCACGGTGCAAGCATAGGCGCTGATGGATTCAGCTTTGTAACAGAAACACCGGGCACTATAGAGACCGCAAAAGAACAAGGTAAGATAGAAGGCGACTTTAGCCGGCAGAAAATCTATAAAATCCCTTCTCTAGGTTCTGTTACAATTGGTGATGATGTTGAAATAGGAGCAAATGCCTGTATTGACAGCGGAACAGTCGAAAACACAACCATAGGAAGAGGAACCAAAATTGATGACCTTGTAATGATCGGTCATAACTGTAAAATAGGAGAGAATTGCCTTATCGTTTCCCAGGTAGGTTTATCAGGAAGCGTAATCATCGGCGACAGAGTAGTTTTAGCGGGACAATGCGGCGTTGCAGACCATAACTCAATAGGAGCGGATTCTATTATTATGGCAAAAGCAGGAGTAAGCAAGAGTTTTCCCGAAAAAAGCATTGTTATAGGCCAGCCTGCGGTTCAAAGAAAAGAATTTGTAAAACAACTAAAAGCAATTAAAGATGCTGCAAAGCATTCTGAAGAGATTAAAGCACTCAGGAAAGAAATTGAAGAGCTTAAAAAAGGAAAATAACCTTGAGAACGCTAAAGAGTGAAACTAACGCTTCAGGAAAAAGCCTGATGACAGGCCAGACCTGCAACGTAACAATTTCCCCCTCTCAAGAAAAAGGGATCAGGTTTTATGCGCCCGGCTCAAGCACTCCTGTGCTTGCTAATTACAAAAGCGTGGTTTCAACTGACAACTGCGTTACCCTTGCTAACAGCCAGGGGGCAAAAGTGGTTCTGGTTGAGCATTTTATGGCAGCATGCGCTTTTGCGGGAATTGACAGTTTGGATGTCAGTATTGATTTTCCTGAATTCCCGATATTAGACGGCAGCGCTCTTGAATGGTACAAGCTGTTTTTAGAAGCCGGAACAGATGAAAATCGGCAAACAGATCAGGTTTCCTTTAATAAACCCCTTGGAATAACAAACGGAAAAGCTGACCTTATGCTGATTCCTGCTGCAAAACCGCAGTTTACTTACTGCATAAACTTTGACCATCCTGAATTAAAAAACAGGTGGGTGTCTTTTGACTTATCCCTGGATAAAAACCGAGTTATAGAAGCAAGGACATTTGGTTACCTAAAAGACCTGGAAAAATTCCGGCAGGCAGGCATGGCGCTCGGCGTTACCATCGATAATACAGTCGGGCTTACAGAAGAAGGTTACACCACAGAGCTAAGGTCAGGACTTGAGCCGGCAAAACATAAGATACTGGACTTAATAGGGGATTTATACCTTACCGGACTTAACCCGCTTGGGTTTAACGCCCATATTATTGCAAAAGATGCCGGACATAAGATTCATGTTGAATTTGCAAGGCTCATTGCTGAAGAGCTCAGGGATTCCTTGAATTTTGCCGGTTCCCTGTAAGTTTTCAAGTTTTGCAATAATTTTTGATATTTGCCGGCAACGTTTTTGTCCTCAAACACGAATACACAGTAATCCGTTGGGAAATCCTGTGCTTCATCCATTGCGGCAAAAGCTGAAAGCTTTGATAAGACCCTTATCATACCAAGTTACATGTATATTTTATGGGCTAAGCCCTGTTTCATAGTCCATAATATAATTTTTTATAGTAAAATAGTTCAAAAGTGGATTTTTGTTGTTATTTTTAATTAAATTACTATTTTGAATTACTGTCAAGCATTGTCAAAAGAATTTTATAATGAAGGTCAAAGAAATTTTATTTGAATTATCTAATAGTGAAAAGCGCCAGGTAAAGCAGATTGAAATCGCTAAACTGCTTGGGTGCTCAAGGCAAAACATTAGTGATTTAAACAAACGAAATAAAGACCTGTCAGTTGACAAAATCAAGATAATTGAAGAGCATTATGGAATTGACTTATCAGAAACCCTGCATATGGAAGAACAGCTCGTGCGTGTTATAATCCCTAAAAACAGCAAAATTAAAGTAATAGTGGAATATGAATAAAGGACTAAAAAAGGAGAAATTAAGACTATGACAGAAACACAAGCACCACTACAAATGGATATTATGGAAATAATGAAGCTTATCCCCCACAGGTATCCGTTTTTGCTCGTGGACAGAATCACAGAGTGTGTTCCCGGCCGGTATGTAAAAGGGTATAAAAACATTACAATGAACGAAGATGTCTTTAACGGGCATTTCCCCGGTAACCCAATCTTCCCCGGCGTGCTTATGGTGGAAGCTTTAGCCCAGATTAGCGCCGGTATGGTAATGACAATGCCTCAATACGCAGGAAAACTTGCTTTATTTGCCGGAATTGACGGTGTAAGGTTCAAAAAAATTGTAAGACCCGGCGATAAGCTTGAGTTTTACTCAGAAATACTTAAGCTTAAAGGCCCAATCGTAAAAACAAAGTGTACAGCTTCAGTAGACGGGGAAATTGTGGTTGAAGCAGAGTTAATGTGCGCGATTCAGTAACTATGCGACATTTTCAGCGAAGCGAAAAATCCGGTTCCTTATTGCCTGAAGTCCTTCAGCAAAGCCTCATGAACCAGGTAAAAACAGCAAAAGGAGATATTAATGGCAGCAGCAGGCGTTGAAATACATTCAACAGCGGTAATAGACCCGGGAGCGCAAATAGAAGAGGGTGTAAAAATTCACTCTTATGCAATAATTGGCCCTGATGTAAAAATTGGGGCAGGCACTGAGGTTTTCCCCCATACCTATATTGAATATACTGAAATAGGGCAAAATTGCGTAATTGCCCCCGGCGTTTTTATAGGTACAGCGCCGCAGGATTTGTCATATAAAGGAGAAAAAACCGGCGTAATCATAGGTGATAACTGTTATATCAGGGAAAATGTTACAATTAACAGGGGTTCAAGGGAAGGGTCAAACACAGAAATCGGTAATCACTGCCTTTTGATGATCGGATGCCATATAGCTCATGACTGTAAGATAGGAAACAACGTTAATATAGCAAACAACGCCTTGCTGGCCGGACATATTACTATTGGGGATTTTGTATTTATCGGTGGCGCTGTGGTTATGCACCAGTTTATCAGAGTAGGGGAAATGACAATTGTAGGCGGTTTCTCCGGTGCAAGACTTGACCTTCCCCCTTATGCAAAGATTGACGGTAGGCCGGGAAGGATTGTTGGCGTTAATTCCGTTGGGCTAAAAAGAAAAGGCCTGTCTCTTGAGGACAGGACACTGATCAAGAAAGCCTTTAACTATCTCTGGTTTTCTAAGCTGAACACTCAGCAGGCTATTGAAAAGATAAAAAATGAAATTCCATCTAATCAATATGTAGATAATCTTATTGAATTCATGACAACCAGTAAGCGTGGAGTTACTAAGCTTTCCGGCAAAGCGGAAGACGAATAATTCTATCCTCCATGCCTGTGTAAGCGGGAAGCCCGGACTCATTTTAAAGATTTTGGCTATTTAACCTGAGTTGCTAATTAACCCGAATGACGGGTTAGCTAAAAATGAATTATAGCTTGATAAAAATTCCTTAAAATTTATAGAAAAGAGGCGCGCGGCGCAGCCGCGCGCCCTCCTCTGGGGCGGGCTGGGAGGGCGTTTTAAGGAATTTTTAAAA
>JANQEB010000284.1 GCA_028278605.1 Candidatus Gastranaerophilales bacterium | reverse complement strand
CAGGCGGCGCTGTCCGCATTTTAGCAGCGAAGCAGGAGTTCGTAAGAACTCATTTTCGCACCGGTCATTTTAAAGCTCATTCATGCCAAAAAATTATAGAGAATCGAAAAGAGGCTCCGCCTTTTTTCTACGGCGGGATACGGGGATTTATACCTGCCCTGCTTCTTGCGGAAATCGAAAAATGTACCGGCAAACCCATACATGAGTTATTTGACTTTTTGGCCGGAACTTTAACCGGATGACAAAATTCCCCTATTTAAAACAGGGCGGTTCCAGCTTGAAATTAACTCCCTATTGACTCAACAAAACGCCTGGTTATAAGTTGAGGCCTGGTAATAGCAGAGCCGATTACCACGCTAAAAGCTCCTAAATCAAACGCTGTTTTTACATGCTCAGGCGTCCATATCCTGCCTTCAAGGACCACAGGTTTATCCTGGGATTTTACCAGCCTCTCAAGAAGCTTAAAATCCGGCTTCCCGTTATTTTTTCCCTGTGTGTAAGATGTATACCCGGAAAGCGTAGTTGAAATAATATCAGCTCCCAATTCAGAGCAGTTTAACCCTTCTTCCTGCGTAGAAACATCTGCCATCACAGGTTTATTTAATTCTTTTTTTATTTTTTGTATTAATTCTTGCAGGTTTTCTTTTGGTCTTGATCTTGAAGTCCCGTCTATTGCGATAATATCAGCACCTGCTTCTGCCAGGGTTTTGGCGTCATCGAATGAGGGAGTTATATATACTATTTCTTTCCGGTTATCAGGGAGCGGGTCAGGTTTTGTAATACCTATTACAGGCAGCCCTGAAAATTTTTTTGTTTCTCTTATGCTTTTAGTGCCTGCCAGTCTTAGCCCGGCTGCCCCGCCGTTAATGACCGCTTTTATAATAGCCGTCAGGCAGTTACCTTCGTAAATACTATCTCCTTTGGAAGCCTGGGCTGACACTATAATTTTTCGTTCCAGTTTATCAAAAAGCTCTTTCATGTTATTACTCCAAACAACCAGATATACATTTTATTAATTTTTTATCATTTGTATTTCCAAAAAAAGGATAAGCGGTTAATATTTGTTTATTTTATTGGGCTCATGTCTTGTGTTTTCTTTATGTTTTTATTAAGTTTATTATAACTTATAAGTGTATTCGAAGATATTAATCCCCAAAACAAAACTGTAAGGCAGAAAAAAGGATCTGAAACCACAAAAAATAAGTTTTGTATAGTATACACAAGTTTAATTAAAGAAAAACAACAGTATACCTTACAGGACTAGAAGAGATTAGACACAAAAACTGTTTTAAATTGAGTAATTTCGAGGTAGTATCCGAGGAGAGAGGTTTTAGGAAACCAAAAGCAATCAGCATTTTATAAAATGCATTTATATATAAATTAAAAACCGATATTAAAACCTAAATTTGGAGGAAAAAAATGACTATAGGATCTTTTGTATTTATGCTTCACGGGCACTTGCCTTTTTATAGAAAAGCCGGTATGTGGCCTTTTGGTGAAGAAAATCTTTATGAATGTATGGCACATTCATATATTCCTCTTTTAAATGCAGTAAATGAGTTGCTGGAAGAAGGAATAAAGGCCAAATTAACAGTCGGATTAACTCCGGTACTTGCCGAGCAATTAAATGATGAGCACTTAAAAGCCGGGTTTGAGGCTTATATTGATTCAAGACTTGAAGCTATTCAAGGAGACTTAAACCGCTATCCTAATGACAGCGTAGCCCACTCACAGCATCTTGAGTATCTTGCAAAATTTTATAATGACTGGTTTAGCAACACTAAAGACAGCTTTATAAACAGATATAACAGGGATTTAATCGGTGAGTTCAGAAGGCTTCAGGACTTAGGCTGTATAGAAATCACAACTTCCTGTGCGACTCACGGGTTTATGCCTTTATTATCAAAAGATTCATCAATAAATGCACAGCTGAAAACAGGCGTAGACGCTTATAAAAACCTCTTTGGAAGAAAGCCGAGGGGAGCCTGGATGCCGGAATGCGCTTACAGACCCGGCTATGAAGCAACAGCACCGGATGGAAGCAAATACTATAGGCCTGCAATCGAAACACTGCTTGCAAATAACGAAATCGAATACGTTTTTGTTGAATCTCACCAGATCGAAGGCGGTGTATCAGTCGGAAGCAGAAGATCCGTCGGTATCTACGGAAACATTGAGTATATTCCGCTACCTCCAAGACCGGCTACAGGCTTAACCACATATGAAGCATACTGGATGCCTGAAGCTCAAGTGGCAGTCATGGGAAGAAATCACGAGGGCGGCTACCAGGTATGGTCAGCGGCTGACGGATATCCGGGCGATGGTTGTTACAGAGAATTCCACAAAAAAGACGATAATTCCGGTGCTCACTACTGGAGAATCACAAGCCCAACCTGTGATTTAGGTGATAAAATGCTGTATGATCCTGTACTTGCTATGAATAGGGTTAATGAAAATACAGACCACTACACTAACATTATTTTCCACAGGTTAAATGATTATAACAAAGCAACAGGGCAAGAAGGACTCTTTATGGTTGCATTTGACGCGGAACTATTCGGCCACTGGTGGTTTGAAGGTGTTGAATTCATCAAGCAAACAATTAAAAAGCTGCATAATCATCTTCCTGAGGTAAAATTACAAACAGCCAGCGAATATCTTGATGAAAATCCTCCCTCTGCAGCTGTTCAGCTCCCGGAAAGCTCCTGGGGACAGGGCGGGCACTTCTGGGTATGGCAGAACCACCAGACAGAATGGATGTGGCCAATCATTCACAGCGCCGAAAGAAGGGTTGAGGATATTGTCAGCCGCTACCCGACGATTCCTGAAGATAAACTGCTGCATAGAGCGCTTAACCAGATGGTAAGAGAAAGTCTTTTACTGCAAAGCAGTGACTGGCCATTCCTGGTAACAACATGGCAGGCGCGTGATTATGCTGTAGAGAGGTTCAGAAAACATCAGGAAAACTTCGAAACTCTTGCCGGTATGATTGAAAACAACAATATTGACAATGACTACCTGCAACAGCTTGAATCTGTAGATAACCTGTTTAATATTATTGACTACAGGGTTTTTACACAGATTCATGAAGGCAGTCTTCCACAGGAAACAGAGCAGTTAATGCCTTTATACATATAAAATTAATCCGCAACATAAAACTCCAATAAAAAAAGACTGACCTTAAAAATAGGGTCAGCTTTTTTTATTGATATACCGATTAAAAGCATTAGACATCGAAGTAAGATGGCTTCGCCATCTTACACCAAACCCAAAATATTTACTTTTCAGCTTCTTTTTTGATAGACCTCATTATGTTTTTTGCGTCTTCTTTCAAGCCGCTGCAAACAAACTTTGGTATGTAAAACCCGGGGTCTGAGTATATTCTGTACCCTAAAATAGTGGAATTCCCATAAGGAATAAACTCAAAATACCCGAATAATTCCTTAAAGCACCCGTCAGTCTTCCTGAACTTCATTCTCCTGAACTTTTCGCTGTTATCAAAACTGAGTACATAGTCAAATTTCGGTAACAGACTGCATACTTTCACTGAAGTAACAACTTTCTGGCTGTTTCCGTTGTCTTCAATTACTCTTGCTTCTTTGACCTGACGAATAATCCTGGGTAAATTTTCCTTCTCATCAAGGACCTGCCAGACTTTTTGAGCAGGAGCATGGATTAAAATCTTACTCTCTGAGCCTTTTATGCTCCTGGAAGATCCTAAGGAGCGGCCCTTAATTGAATTTTGAATGACCTGCCCGTTTTCAAGGTTTCTGATTTCTAATGAGCTAATAGTAACAGCCGATGAAGATAAAGACAGGAGCAATGCTCCCGATACCAAACATAGCGAAGCCAAACGTTTAAACAAGAAGTTTAAAACTTCCCCTTGCATATTCCCCCTCCTGTTTATTTTGAAAATATATTTATTTTAAAACTTTTTTGGCTGGAATTTGATTCCACAAGCAGTTAGTTCACCTGACTTATTATTTTTTGACCTCAGGTCTAAAATTCCATACAATAAATACAAGAAAATGGAATTGTAAAATGAGCAGCAAAAAACCGTTTAAAAAAGTTGTCGGATACTTTACCGACAGAGGTAGGCTTTACTACGACTCAGGAAATTTTGACCTTGCCCTGGAATGTTTTAAAAAAGTTGCAGACATTGAGCCGGAATTTGAATGGGCATATTATTATTCCGGCCAGGCATTATACAAGCTGGACAGGCTGGAAGAAGCCTCAGAACAGTTCCAGAAAGCGATTAAACTTAATTCTTCCATGTCTGATTTCTATAAATGGCTGGGTAATACCTATAAAAAAGACAAAGAATACGAAAAAGCCATATTTAGCTATAAAAAAGTGCTGCAAATAAATCCCGGTGATCACTGGATTTACTATGAAATCGGGGATATGTTCCAGACAATGGAAAAATATGACCAGGCTTTAATGAATTTTAAAAAGGCAATTATGCTAAAACCTGACTTTGCGCAGGCTTACAACAGAATCGGCAGCATAGAATTTTACAGGAAAAACTTTGAGACAGCCGTAAAAAACTTTGAAAAAGCGGCAGGGTTAAATTCTCAAAACCCTGATTTCCACTATAAGCTTGGTATTAGCTATTTTCAGATGAATAATCCGGAAAAAGCAGAGAACTATTTTAAAAATTGCATTACTTTTGATGACCAAAACGTATCTGCTTATGCATACCTGGCAAGTATTGCAGCCAGAAAAAACGAGCCGGACGAAGCTATAAAATATTTTAGCCTGGCCCTTAAGATCTATCCTGATTCCCCGTCGATAAATATGAGCCTTGGAAAGCTGTACTTGCAAAAGAGAGAACCGGACAAAGCTATTAAGCACTTTGAAACTTCTGTTAATCTTGACCAGAATAATGTCAATACCCATTTAATGCTAATAGACCTCCTTAGCAAAATGCAAAAATACGAAGAGGCAATTTCCCACACGTTCAGCTTTTTTGAAAAACACCCGGATTCCCCTCATAAGGTCGCTTTATACAAAAATATAGGCCTGATTTATTTTGAAACAGCTAAATATGACGAAGCTGTAGAGTATTTTAACAAGGCATTGGAGATTGAAAGCGATAACAATGGTGTTTTGCTAACACTAGGCTTTATTTACCTGGAAAAAAACGATCTTGAAAATGCGTTTTTGAGCTTTGAAAAACTTTATGAAAAAGAACCTGATGAACCTAACTTAAATCTTGGTTTTGGCTGCTACTGGATAGATAAAGAAGATTTTACCAGGGCTGTTGACTTTTTAAGAAAAGCCAAAAAGCTTAATGCGGAAAAAAGCGCTTTTTGTTTCTATACAGGCTATTATTTCCTGAAAAGAAGCAAACCAGCTGCTGCAATTAGCTTTTTGACAAAGGCTTTAACAATCAATCCTAATAGCCATCATACTTATTACCAGCTCGGACATGCGTTTTTAGCTATGAACAGACAGGTTGAAGCCAGGAAAAATTTTGAAAAAGCAATATCAATTAACAGGTACAGGGACAAATATCAAAAAAGCCTTGAAACAGTTGGTAATTAACCTGAATAAGAGCAGGTCCGCTTTGCATGGGATGTTTTGAAGAGTTTTGAGCCAGCCATATTCCGGCTTTTGGCTATTTAGAGATTCAGGTTATTTAACTCGAATTACTAATTTCATGTATGCAACATTTGCCAAAACCCTGCCCGCCCCATCCTTAAATGAATGAAAAAGCTCCGCCTTTTCTAATCCGTATACATTTTGAAAAAATTTTGTAAGTAGCAACTTGAATTTAAAGACAATAAAAAAATTTTTTAAGAGCGCTTCTATATAAAAAATTAATAAATCAATGCACTAGGTATTAAATGTCCTGTCCCCGGCGTCGCCAAGGCCCGGAAGAATATAACCGGCATTATTTAAATGGTTGTCTAATGCGCCTGTAAGTATTTTGATATTGCCAAATTCGGAAGATAGCCTTAAAACCCCTTCAGGAGCAGCAATTAGCGAGATGAAAGTTATATTTTCTTGAGGGATATTAAGGTCAGTAAATAACTTCACCGCTGCAACCGCTGAACCGCCTGTTGCAAGCATTGGATCAAATATATAAACATACGTCTCTAATGGATTGGCGTAATTTTTAGGCAGGTTATTATAATAGGAAAAAGGGTTTAGGGTTTGCTCATCCCTGTACAGGCCTATGTGATGAACTTTTGCGACCGGCAGGATATCCATTGCCACTTCTGAGAAGATAAGCCCGGCCCTTAGTATCGGGGCAATGATAAATTCCGCACGAGGGGCTATTACATCTGCTTTAGTTGACATCAGGGGTGTTTCGACTATTTTTTGTTCAACCGGGATGTTCTCAAATGCCCTGTTAACAAGTACCTGGGAAATCCTTCTCACCGCAGCCCTAAAGGTTTCTGCATTAGTATTTTTGTCTCTTATGACAGAAATGTTATGGGAAACAATCGGGCTATTACAAATTAACAGGTTAGTTGCGGTTTCCAGCGGGGACGTCATATCGGCTTTTTCTCCTTATTATGGCCTGGTTTTAATTCTTACACAGGTGCGGTTATCGCATTTTGAATTCTATGCAAGACACGTTTTTTGCCCAGGATTGATATTACAATTGAAATATCAGCTCCCTGGGTCCTGCCTGTAAGCGCTGCTCTGATTGCCCACATAACATCCCTGGGCTTAACCGGTTTCATTTGCTTTCTGAACTCGCCCAGTTGTTCATGAATGCTTTCAACGTCAGAATAGCCAAGGTCCGGGGCTAAGCGGGCAAATTCCGTTAAAATTTTTTGGCTTTGTTCTGTTTTCAGGATGTTTTCCCTGATTTCATCGTCAATATCCGGGGCTTCTCCAAAGAAATAGCTTACTGCCCCGGGAAGTTCATTTAATTTTGCCAGGTTATTCCTTACAGCGTCTATGATTGCATGGAGCTGTTTTTCTGAATATATTGATAAATCAAATTCCGAGAGGTATTTTTTTGACCGTTCACTCAGTTCTTCTATAGGTAAATTTCTTATATAGGTCCCGTTTAGCCAGTTAAGTTTGTCAAGTTCAAACACAGCAGGTGTTGAAGACACTCTATCAAGGCTAAACAGGCTTGCGATTTCGTCAAAGGGCTTTACTTCCTGCTCATCAGGCGAAGACCACCCAAGCAACGCCAGGAAATTCACAAACGCCTCAGGAAGATAGCCCTGTTCTATGAATTCACTTACAGCGGTTGCTCCGTGCCGTTTTGATAACTTGCTCCTGTCCGGCGCCAGTATCATTCCAACATGCGCAAACTGCGGGACCTGTGCACCAAGGGCTTCGTAAATAAAAATTTGTCTTGGTGTGTTTGATATATGGTCTTCACCGCGGATTACGTGGCTGATTTGCATTTCCATGTCGTCAATTACAACCGCAAAATTATATGTAGGGGTGTTATTTGACTTCATTATCACAAAGTCGCCGGTTAGTGAGGTGTCAAAGTTAATTTCGCCTTTTACCAGGTCATTAAATAGCAGTTGTTTTTCAGGCATGGTAAAGCGGATTACCGGAGTCCTGCCCTGCTCTGTGTAGTTTTTAGCTTCATCTTCCGAGAGCCTCCGGCACCTGCCTGAGTAAATATAATCCCTTTTTTCCTGTTTTGCCTGTTCTTTTTCATTTTCCAGTTCGTCCCGGGTGCAGTAACAATAGTATGCATGGCCTGATTCAAGAAGCTTTTTAGCGTATTTTTCATAAATTTCATTACGCTCAGATTGCTTGTAAGGACCGAATTCCCCGCCTATGTCCGGGCCTTCGTCCCAGTCAAGCCCGATTGCTTTCAGGCTGTCGAAAATATTACGGGTGTATTTTTCGTCAGACCTTTCCAGGTCAGTATCTTCAATTCTTAAAATGAACCTGCCGTTGTATTTTTTTGCGAAAAGCCAGTTAAAAAGCGCTGTTCTTGCGGTTCCGACGTGGAGGTTCCCTGTTGGGCTGGGGGCTATTCTTACTCTTACATTTGGGTTTGTCATATCTGTCTTTGCTTTTTACTGTTATTCATTAAGATTTTAATGCAAATAAAATTTTATGTAAAAGTCCTGGTAAAAAGTCAATTAAGCAGCAGGGAATCATGGTTCTTATTGAAGATCTAAATTTAAAAAGCTAGAAAATGGGTGAGTTTTAGCCCACCCATTTTTACTCACTATTATATGTTTTTGAAAAAATAATAATTATGTCAAAGAGTTATTGCAGTTGCCAGAGGTTAATCATAATCAGGGAATTATTTTCCTGCTCTGTAATATACAGTACATCATCGTTTATATACAGGTAATAAGGTCTTTTCAGGTCTTCTATCATAACGGTTGTCTCTCCTTCAGGGGAAATCCGTACTATATTGTTTGAAAGATAGCCTGATACATAGAGGTTATCTTCTGAATCAACGGCTAAGCCTATTGGTCCCTGTATTTTTTCGCTGGTAAAGATCTTTTTTTCTTCCAGGCCGGAAGAAATCTTCTGTATAGTATTTGCTTTATAGTTTGCCACGTAGATATTGCCCTGACTGTCTCTTGTAACTCCTGCCGGGCCGTCGTATCCTTTTTTGTTTTTTTGCTGCCATACTCTCAGGGCTTTTTTCTCACCCAGCTTTTTTTCCTCTATTTTTTTATTTGCAATGTGAGTTAACTCTTTTGCTTTTTCATATCTGGAAGATAAATTTGTTATTGTATTTAAATAAATCAGCGCATTCTCGTACTCATCCAGGTTTAAATACAGGTTGCCTAACATAAAAGCGGCTTCGTCATCAAAAGGGTCAATCCTGAAAAGGGATGAGAGGATTTGTTTTGCTTTATCGTATTCACCCAGTTGTATATATACTGAACCAAGGTTAAAATACGCGTTATTCATGGTTGAGTCCAGGAATATTGCCTGGCGGAAACTTTCCGCTGCTTTTTGGTATTTTTCGTCTTTAACGTCATGGATTCCCTGATTGTAATACCTTATAGCTTCTGATGAATAACTGTATGCGCAGTTTATCATCAGGAAAAAGCATACTACAACCGGCCAGAAGGCTTTTTTAAAATTGTTTTTTAACATATATACAACCCCTTTTTGCGAATAAAATTTATTATTACTCATTCTTATTATATTTATTGTTTTGAAAATACACAATGTTTTACTGGAAATTTTTTGCGCGGAAATGTTAACCTGTAGTATTAGATTTTGGAGGTTTTTATGAAGAAGCTGGTAAAAATTTTTTTCCTGTTGATATGTTTAACTGCGTTTAATTTTTCGCTGCTCAGCCCTGCCAAAGCTGTTTTTAAGCAAACCCCGGCCAAAAAAGAAAAATTTTCTAAGATACCTGAGGTCCAGCAAGTACTGGCTGTGCTTGATACCGAGCTTGATGTGGAAAAATCAAAAGAAGGCGATCTTTTCATTGCTAAAACCATTGAAGATGTGCTTTTTGATGAACGCAATGTGCTGATTCCATCTGAAAGCGTACTCCTGGGAACGGTATATAAGGTTAAGAAACCTGGTTTTATACATAAAAACGCTTATATCAACATTTCAATTGAAACAATAACCTCTCCTGAAGGTGAAATTACGGTTCTTGACCCGCCTTTTATCAATGAAATCTATAAACCCGGCACAAAAAAGCTTAAAGATAAACTTTTTGTAAGGTTACCGGCTTCTATAGCTTCATCAGGGAGTTCTTTTATACTTGGACAGGGAACATCCATTGCAAGAAGCGCAGTTTGGGGAATCAGTATTGGGGCAGGTATTGTAGGCGGTGTGTTTTCAGGCCTGGTTATGCCTGATAAAGATAAGACAACCGCACAGACCTGCGTAGAGCGGGCTTTAAGTTCCACACCGCCGGGCAGGTTTAAGTCCATTGTATCTAAGGGCAAGGGTTTCAGCCTGGCACCGGGAGAATTCATCAATGTTCATTTTGACCGTAAAGCTATCAGGCTTATGATGGATGATTTTTCTATTACTAATAAAGAGTTTCAAGGGAGTTAATCACTTCCTGCTCTGTAATATCAGAAAATACTCCAACTTCTGATATGTTAACCGGCAGTATGAAGCGTATTTTTCCTGCCCGGATCTTTTTATCGACCTGCATGGCTTTGTAAAGCTCATCCGGGCTTATGTTTTTATCTGTTTTATAGCCCATTTCATACTTATCAAGAAGCTCAATACAGCTATTGAAGTATTTTTCACTGATAAGTTGTTTCCCTTTTGCCAGGAAAAACGCCCCTCTCATCCCTATTGCAACGGCTTCTCCGTGGTTGATGCCTTTGTACCCGTAGCATTTTTCAATAGCATGGCCTATTGTGTGCCCAAAGTTTAATATTGCTCTTAATCCCGCTTCTTTTTCATCCTGATTGACCACTGAAGCCTTTAATTCGCAGCAATATTTAACCATTTGTCCGGTTATTGAGGGTTCAAGCGAGGTTATCAGGTCTTTGTTCCCTTTTAAAAATTCTATAAATGAAGTATCAAGCCTCTTTTGTAAGCCGCAGCTTTTTTCTATGAAACCATATTTTAAAACTTCAGCCAGACCAACCCTGAGTTCCCTTACAGGAAGGGAGCTTAAGGTTGATATGTCCGCAATAACGGCTTTTGGCTGGTAGAAATTGCCTGTCAGGTTTTTGCCAAGCGGATGGTTTATAGCGACTTTTCCGCCGACAGAAGAGTCGACCTGCGCCAGAAGCGTGGTTGGGATCTGGATAAAGTCGGTTCCCCGGAGGTAAGTCGCTGCCCCAAACCCTGTTACATCGCCAATAACCCCGCCGCCAAGCGCGACCATTGCATCCTTTCTTTCCAGTTTCAGCTCAATTGCCTTTGTCCAGATTTTTTGCAGGGAATCAACATTTTTATACTGCTCTCCATCTTCAAGTAACAGGAATTCAGTGTTGAAACCTTCTTTTTCAAGAGAATTTTTCAGCTTTTCGCCAAATAAACCCGATACTGTTTTATTGGAAACAACAAGCAGTTTATTTGCTTTTATGTAGTCTTTAATGAGGCTTCCTGCGGTTTCAAGAAGGTTATTGCCGATAAATATCGGGTAATACCGGGATTCAGCCTGCGGAATTTCGACTTTTACAGTTTGCATCTTACTCTCCTCAAACTACTGGAAGCCGGGAAACTTGCCCTTCATGCCGGGCGGAACCGGCATACCTTTAAGCGGGTTTTTGCCGGATTTCATCATGCCGGTCATTTTCCTCATCATTTTTCGCATATTCTCAAAATCCTTGAGAAACCTGTTCAGCTCAGGAAGCGGGGTTCCGCTGCCCGCGGCGATTCTTCGTCTTCTTTGAGCGTTGATTATGTCAGGTTGTTGGCGTTCTTTTATTGTCATACTGTTTATGCATGCTTCAATCTTTTTAAGCTGCGCTTCGCCCATATGCGCTATTTTATCCTTGTCCCCCCTGGAAATTCCGGGTATTGGCAGCATCCCAAGTATCTGGTCCATTGAACCAAGGGATTTCATTTGTTTTTGCATTTTCATGAAGTCCTCAAGCGAGAAGTCTTTTGAGCGTATTTTTTGCTCAAGCTCTTTGGCCTGGTCAACGTCAATAACCTGCCGGGCCTTTTCAACAAGACTGACAACATCGCCCATCCCAAGAATCCGCTGAACCATTCTTTCAGGGTAAAAAGGCTCAAGGGCGTCGAGTTTTTCGCCCATACCCGTAAACTTAACGGGTTTTCCGGTGGAATGGACTACGCTAAGAGCAGCGCCGCCCCTTGCATCACCGTCAAGCTTTGTTATGACTATTCCTGTTATGCCAAGCTGCTCGTCAAAGGTTCTGGCGACGTTTACAGCTTCCTGTCCCATCATTGCATCTATTACAAGAAGTTTCTCTGCGGGTACAAACATCCTGTCAAGAAGCAGCAGTTCTGCCATTAGCCCGGTATCAACCTGCAACCTGCCTGCGGTATCAACGATTACAGTGTTGAACCCGTTTTCTTTAGCGTAATTAACTGCGTTATTTACGATTTGTTTTACGTCTTTGTTTTCCTCTTCAGCGTGGACGTGGATATTAACCTGTTTTCCCAGCGACTGGAGTTGTTTTATCGCGGCTGGTCTTTGAACATCAGCTGCTGCCATCATCGGGTTCCTGCCGTTTTTACGAAGTTTCAGGGCAAGTTTTGCTGTGGTTGTTGTTTTTCCCGACCCCTGAAGACCGAACAGCATTATGATATTTGGCTTACCTTCCGTTGATACCGGGACATTTGCCCCGCCAAGGAGTTCAACCAGCTCGTCATGGACAATTTTTACCAGTTGTTGGCCCGGAGTTATGCTTTTTAGAACTTCCTGGCCTTCTGCTTTATCTTTTACATTGGATATAAAGGATTTTACGACTTTTAAACTGACATCAGCCTCCAGAAGAGCCCGCCTGATTTCTCTCAGGGCGTCTGACATGTTTTCTTCGGAGATTTTGCCTTTGCCGGAAACATCTCTGATTGTATTTTGAAGCCGGTCTGATAAAGATTCAAACATTGTTACTTTTGTTTACTTTCATTCTCTAATTAAATTATATTGTAAACAAACAGCTTTTTCTAAAAATTAGGAGAGTGGATATGAAAAATATTGCGCCTGGTATAAAAAGACAACGGCTCCTGATTGAGGGGTTTTACACTGATATTGAAATTAATGAGCAGGTAATCAGGGATTTCTTTCCTGAACTTCTACTTCAAGCTTTAAATTTACGTAAGTAACAGGCATTGCTTCTCTTTTTCCATCTTTATTCTCTAAAATTCCATCTTTACAACAAAAAAGCGGCTAGCCGCCGCTTTTAAGACTTTAAAATGGGGGTCGCCGTTTAGGCAGCATTCTTCTCTTATAAAAACAAGGAATTTACAGGGAAATTTATAAAAAATTGATAAATACTTCTGAGCTTTGTACTGTCAAAATAGGCATTTACAGCAAAATTCCCTAAAAAATTAACAGGAAATTTATTTTATAAAACAAGGAAAATTTTTCAACTTTTAGTCAAATTTTTGCAAAGATTAATTCTCATAATCTCCGCAAAGTAATTTTTTAGACGGCGAATTTTCCAGTTGTTATCTGGCAGGATTTGGTTTTACGTATCTGGGATTGCCGTTTTCATCGTAATGGATTATATATTGCCTGTCATTTGATATAGCCGGCCGCATTAAACCGGCTGCCCCGGTAACCTGAGGCGGATATATTGCCGGATATCTGGTAAATAAAGGAGTTGCAGCTAATAACCTGTCAGCAGCGATAGTTCCTATTACACCTAAACCTGCCACGCCGATAGGTATAGCTATGGCTGCCGCTGCGCCTCCGTCATCTCCTGTAACAACCGGGGAACTCGGAGTTACGGGTTCATTTGCAAATAATACGGTATTCCCGGGGGGAACAGTTGCCGGAGGATCGGTTACATATGTTGCCCTATAAACTTCATTGTCCGGTGTAAGTCCGTTAAGGGTTGTATTAGTTGGATTGTCAGAGTACACAAGCCACCTGTCATTAGCAGCTGACAGGGCATTAGCGTCTGAGTTATTAGTAAATGTTCCGTTAGCGGTTGATAAAACCAGCGGATTATCTTTACCTGCGGCTGTTAAAACAGTCCCTGCGTTTATTATCACATCAGAACCCGCTGTGAGCCCTTCATTAAGCACTAAAATATTGTTCGCGTTAATATCATCCAGAATAATATCGCCGCTTTCAAAGTTGGTTTTATCATCGCCGGCTTTTATTTGCATTGTTACATTACCTGTGCCGGCATCAATACTTGTTCCTGAAGCCATGGTAATTTCAGCAGCGCCTGCATCACGATAGGCATCAAAAACCCCCTCTGAAACAGTTTCGTTTGCAATTAAGGTTAAGTCTCCTGCGACAAGTATATCCTTCTGGATATCAATGCTCCTGCCCGCCTGAAGCATAAGGTCAAATGTTCCGCCTGCCGGTACTATACTTGAAAGGACAGAAATATCATTATTCGCTTGAAGGGTTACATTCTGCGAGCCCAGCAAATTGCCAAGGTTTTCTGCTGATAAGAAGATAGAAAAATCAAACCAAAAGTTTTTACCGCTGCAGAATCTGAAATTTTTGTTCCCAGAGAATATTTACATAGTGTTAGAAGTATTTTCTTGCAGATAAGGGATAACAGCCAACCTACTCAAAGTTTACTTGTATGAAGTTAAAATTTCTTTAAAGCATCCAGGGTTGCATCTATTAGCCTTTTGCCAACCTGAGTGAATGTTACGGCATACATTGGATTATCCCCGACATCAACTACCCTGTCTATTTCACCTATGCCGAACCTGGAATGAAACACTCTTGTTCCGGCTTCAAACAGCTCAATCGGCTTTTTAACTTCCTGAGGGTCCTCAACAGAGGTGGAAGTTATCGCCTTTTTCTTTTGAAGCCCCTCTTTTACCATTGTTGTGTTTGATTTTTTCAGGGCATTAGGAAGTTTAAAGCTTTTACCAAAACTATTATTGCTCACAGGCGCGTCCTGCCGGTAAAAACTCTTTTTGCTATAAGTCGGCTCACAAGAGGGTTTTCTCTTCTCGGAAACCGCCTCCATAAGCCCCGGCGGAATTTCATCAATAAAACGGCTTGGCATAAAGTATTTATAATCCCCATAGATCAGGCGGCGCTTTGTGAATGTAAGGAAAAGCCGTTCTTCAGCACGGGTAATTCCCACATACATGAGGCGTCTTTCCTCTTCCATGTCCTGATTCCTGCCAAGCGACCTGGCATGCGGGAAAATTCCCTCTTCCAGTCCTGCCATAAACACAACCGGAAACTCCAGCCCCTTTGCAGAGTGAAGCGTCATAAGCGTAACAGCCTGGTTATCATCAGCAACCGTGTCCAGGTCGCTGATTAATGACATCCTGGTCAGGAACTCGCCAAGCTCTGTATCAAGCCCGATATCTTCCTGTTCACGGGCAACACTGATAAATTCACGGATGTTTTCTATCCTGCTGTTAGCTTCCTCAGTGTTTTCGCCTTTTAATTCCTCTATATAGCCTGTTTTTTCAATCATTATAGAAATAAATTCACTCAAATCATGGTCAGGACAGTTTCTTATCAGGTTTGCTATCAGGTAATGAAATTCCTTAAGTTTTTTTGCGACTTTTGGGCTAAGATCATCATTGAATTCATCAGCTTTTTCAATTACCTGAAACATTGAGATACTGTATTTGCGGGCAATTTCATCAATTTTTTTGACAGTTGAAGCCCCTATAGCCCGTTTTGGAACATTTATAATCCTGCGCAAGCTCTGGGAGTCGCTTGTGTTGTAAATAAGCTTTAAATAAGCAATGATATCTTTAATTTCCTTACGCTCATAGAACTTCATGCCTCCTACCATTGCGTAAGGAATTTTTCCTGACATAAATGCCTCTTCCAGCGGGCGGCTCTGGGCGTTTGTCCTGTATAAAACCACGCAGTCATTGAGGGAAAATTTATCTTCAGTGGTCATTTCCCTTATCCTGTCAACGATAAAGTGCGCTTCTTCATTTTCATCAATGGTTTCACGGCAGGTGATCCTGGCTCCCTGTCCTTTGTTTGAGAATAAATTCTTGGAAATCCTCTCTCTGTTATTGACAATAACGCTGTTTGCCGCCTCAAGAATATTGCCGGTAGAGCGGTAATTCTGTTCAAGCTTTATTAAATGAGCATCAGGAAAGTCTTTTTGCAGGTTAAGAAGGATTTTGTAATCCGCGCCGCGCCAGCTATAGATTGACTGGTCAATATCCCCGACCACGCACAGGCTTCTTCCATGCGAATATGCTTCATCAGAGGGGTCAGTCCCCCTGTAGAGAAGGTCAATCATTTTATACTGCGGAAGGTTAGTGTCCTGAAACTCATCTACCAGGATATGATTGAATTTTAACTTATATTTTTCCAGAACCTCCGGGCAGTTCTCAAAAAGCCGGACAACTGTTACAAGAAGATCATCAAAATCAAGCGCATTGTTGGTTTTTAACAGGTCTTCGTAAATCCGGTAAATTTTTGCAATGGTTTCGTTTCTGTAGTCCCTTGCTGTTGCTGCAAAACGCTCAGCGCTTATCATTTTATTCTTTGCTGAGCTTATTGTTGATTTTACTGACTGCGGTTTATAAAGCTTATCATCAAGGTTCTCAGACTTAATTGCCTGTTTAACCAGGCTAACACTGTCGCTTTCATCAAAAATAACAAAATTTTTCTGCCTGTAAGGTTCGCCATTGACAAGGTAATTTTCAATCTCAAACCGGAGCAGCTTGCCGCAAATACTGTGAAATGTCCCTATCCACAGGTGCTTTGCCTGAGCTTCCCCAAGAAGGAACTCCAGTCTTTGTTTCATCTCTTTTGTGGCCTTGTTTGTAAAGGTTACAGCAAGAATTTCCCAGGGCCTTGCGCCTCTTTCCGCCAGGCCTGCGACTCTGTGCGTTAAAACCTTTGTTTTACCGCTCCCGGCGCCGGCAAGTACTACCATTGCCCCTTGTTCCCTGATTACTGCCTCCTGCTGCCGCGGGTTTAAACCTTTAAGTATTTCTTCCAAGAATTTTTCTCCTGTTATCCGAGCTTACCGGTCTTTTTAGCCAAAAAACGGTTTCAAATTCCAATTATTTTATAAAATAAAATTAAAAAATGAAATTTTAATGTATAATTTAATAATGTAAATTTTACACTATTGTCTAAACTTATTCATTAAGTATTATAATAAAAATAATATTTTCTGAATTTTAATTTATGTAAAACAAGGTAAAGATTAGTTTTAGTTAGGATAGGAAACCCGGAATGACAGAAGATAAAGAACGTCCTTCGATTACAGTGCCCGTTAATGACCTTGATGATTTACCTGAAACATCCGACCAGTTAGCGCATGAACTGGCAACAATCCAGCAGTCAGCTAAAAAAATGGCTATTATAGGTAGCAGGAACCTTCCTATAACTCACCAGCAGATCATAGAAACCCTCACTTACGCACTGGTTGTTCAGGGTAATTCAATCATAACCAGCGGCGGTTCCAGCGGGACCAACGCTGCTGCCATCAGGGGGGCCATGAAAGCTAATCCTCAGTCGCTTAAGGTTATTCTTCCACAGACTATTGGCCAGCAGCCATCTGATGTCCAGGACCAGCTTATCGGGATTCCAAACATAGTCGAGCATCCTGACAGAGCAATGATGACTCTTGCCGATGCAAGCAGGGTTTGCAACAGGGAAATCATTGATGAATGCCAGCAGATGATCTGTTTTCTATCACACACCAGCGGAACCCTTCATAAAGCGGTTGCTTACGCCGAAGAGTCCCATAAGGTTGTAACAGTGTTTTATCTGGATTAATTCTTTAATTAAAATCGTTGTCAGGAGGAGTTTGCAGTGGTTTTCAAAAAGATACGCTTTTTAACATTAATTTTGGCATGCTTTTTAATGTCTTGGGGGCAGGCTTCTCTGGCTCAGGAAGAGTATTATAGTTATGATGAAGTAAAATCCCAGCTCTATGAAGACTTGTTTGGAGAAGAAATTAAGCGCTCATACGACTATAAATATTGGGAAAGAAAAGGAAAAGACCAGCAAAAAATTGTTGAAACGGGGTTTAAAATTTTAAATGCCAATAAATTTCCCCGCAATTTACGCTTTGTTGTCAATGAGGAAGGCAGTTCAAAGCGGGAAATTAATGCAAGCGCGCTATATCTTACCGGGACAATAACAGTTTATAAAGGACTGCTCCTTTACGCTGAGAATGATGATGAAATCGCAGCTATATTGGCCCATGAACTGGGGCATATGCAACAATTACGCACCGGGTTCTGGCCGTGGAAAAGGATAAAAATGCATTTTGCCCCCAAGTTTTATGAGTACGACGCTGACTTAAAAGGTGTTGATTACATGGTAAAAGCCGGTTATAACCCGATTGCAATGATTACGATTTTAAATAAGATTTGCCCTGAAAAAAGTGCTTTATTAAAGTTTCTGATCTTTACGGCAAGATTAAAAACTTTATTTATGTTGCCTATAGATACACATCCAACAGGTTCCAAAAGGCTTCTTAAAGTATATAACCACATTCAGACAAACTACCCCGGGTTTTTAACGGAAGGCAAAGGGAGTATAATCTATAATAATTTTCTTCTTAACCATGAAAAGAACGAGGATATAAGAAAATTAAAAGAGAAGTATGACTTAACCATTCCTGAAGAAGAGTGTGAGAACCTGTAAAATTCTTTATTAATTCAGGCAAAGCCGGATTTCATCCGAGAAAATTTCATTGGTATTGGTTGAAAAAGTTTTTACGTTTTTACGTAAGTATCACCCTGTGCTTGACACGGGGTCCAAGTAACTTCTCTTCTATAATACTGATAACACTTAGTGCTAATTAAATAGATCCCGCATCAAGTGCGGGATGACACAATGTTTAAGAATTTTTTCTTTATT